>JAUYEB010000005.1 GCA_030691555.1 Candidatus Bathyarchaeota archaeon | reverse complement strand
CACCACGTACGGTATCGGGGAGAGGAGTTCGGGTATGCCCTTCGGCATCTCGATGAAGCTGTCCGAGAGGCTCTTTATGGCCTCGTCCCCCTCCTCGCAGATCGAGATTATGTTCGCCCCACGCGCCTTCATCTCCATTATGCTGCCGATTATCTCGGCGTGTGTCTCCCCACGGGGGCAGACGAAGACGCAGGCGGTATCCTTCTCGATTATGCTTATGGGTCCGTGCTTGCTCTCCCCGGCCGGGTAGGCCAGCGAGGGCACGTACGTGATCTCTAGGACCTTGAGTCGGCCCTCCATCGCGGTGGCCGAGCTTATCCCCCTGCCCAGGAAGAGGAAGAGCCGATCATCCTTGTACTTCGCCGCAAGCTCCTTCACTCGATCGTTTGTCTTCTCCAGGACCTCCTCGACCCAGTCGGGTACTTTGTGCAGGCTAGCCTTGTACTCATCTAGCTCGTCCTGGGACAGCTTCCCCCTAATCTTGGCGAGTCTCAGAGCCAACTGCGCCAATACCAACACCTGGCTGGTGAAGGTCTTTGTTGCCGCTACGCCGATCTCGGGCCCGGACTGCTGTATGATGTAGGCCCTGGATACCCTTGTGAGGGTGGAGCCGACGGTGTTTGTCAGACCGAGGACCGTGGCGGCCCTCATGCGCGCGTGGTCGACCGCCTTCAGGGTGTCGTAGGTCTCCCCCGATTGGCTGACTGCGAGGATTATTGTGTCGATGCCGACCGTCGAGCCATATCTCTCAACGAACTCGGATGAGACGACCGGATAGGTTGTGAGTCTAGCGATCTTCGAGAAGATGTATGAGCCCGCGATGCATGAGTGCTGCGACGTACCGGCGCTGACTAGGAAGACCTCCTTCCCGCGGTCGAGGAACGTCGTGATGAGATCCATATATTTCTCCTGCAGCCTCAGCCCGTTTCTCAGGCTGATGGGCTGCTCGTTTATCTCCTTCAGCATGTAGTGGGGGAAGTCCTGCTTCTCGGCCATCTCGAGGGTCCAGGTTATCTCCTCGGGGGCCCTCTCGACCGGTGACCCGTCGGCCACCTTCACGATCTTGTACCCGTCGACGTCTATGGTGGCAAGTTCGCCGTTCCGCAGATAGACGACCCTGTTCGTGTATGGGCGGATGGCGGGCGCGTCCGAGGCACAGTAAGTTCCCTTATCCGAGACCCCAAGCACGAGTGGGCTCTCGTGGCGGGCGCAGACTATCTTGTCGGGCTCGAGGCTCGAAACCACGGCGATGGCGTACGACCCCTTCAGCCTCCTCAACGCCTTCAACGTGGCCTCGGTCAGGGTCGCCTCCCCCCTCATCTCCTCCTCGATGAGGTTCGGTATCACCTCGGTGTCCGTCCGCGACACGAAGTTGTGTCCCTTGTCTATAAGCTCCTGTTTTAGTTCCATGAAGTTCTCGATGACGCCGTTGTGGATCAAGGCGATCTTACCCGTTGAGTCGGTGTGGGGGTGCGCGTTGATCATGTTCGGCGCGCCGTGGGTCGCCCACCTCGTGTGGCCGATGCCGATACGCCCCCTCATCTCGGCTATCTTGAGACGATCAGCGACTTCCTTGATCTTACCGGCGTCCTTACGGATCTGAAGCACGCCCTTATCGATCATCGCGACGCCGGTCGAGTCGTAGCCCCTGTACTCAAGCCTCCCCAAGCCGTCGAGTATCATGGGGGCAACTTGACCAGTTCTGAGAACTGAGCCAAAAATTCCGCACATTGCTTATTCCATCATTAACCCTGCTTTTATGTGATGCGTTTAAAAAAGACCCAGTTTAGGGGTAAGTGATTTATAGGGAGATAAAAGAGTCCCTCAAAACCTTGTACGTGTTTAGCTCTTTGTCCATTCCCGGGTTAGAGCCTCTCCAAGGGCCTGGGGCAGATCACGGCCCTGCTGCCCCCAAGTCGACAACACCGACATCACCGTCTCACAGATCCACGTACCCTTACCATTCCTAAAGCACCCCATGATCTTCCTCTGAACCACCAACTCACGAAGCGCCCTCTCAGCACGATTATTCGTCGCCTCCACACCCGGCACCCCGAGGAACGTAAACCAATGATCCAACCCATTCACCACCTTCCCAGCGAACCTCCTGCACTCCTCCGACTCGAAGGGACCCCCCACCAACCGCAGCACCTCGGCCCTCGCCTCCCCAACCAGCCCAGGAGGCGGCCTATCCCCAGGCGACACACTGACGCGCCCGTAGAGCGCGTGCAGCCCCTCAGAGAGGGCGGCGGCCTCCTCCACGTGCTCCGCGAGGTACCGGGCCTCCCTGAGGAGGTGAGCCCAACACCGCTGAAGGCGCTCCGTGTAGTTCGGGTAGCTCCTCCACCCATCGTAGACCACCACACCCCTATAGTCGCCTCCGAGGACCTCCCGGAGCACCTTCTTGCCTCTGCTCTTCCTGACGGCGAACAGCGTCTCAGACGGCGTGGTGAAGACCCAGATCCAGCCCCGGACCCCATCCACGTGGACACCAGTCTCATCCACGTAGACGACGCCCGCGGCCCGTATCCTCCCGCGGATGGCATCGTACTCGGGGCGGAGCCAGCCGGCCACCCGGTTTGTTATGTCGAGGACAGTCGCCGGAGTCACCGACAATCCGTAGGTCCTCCCGAGGGCCTCCGCGGTCTTCCTGACGGGGAGCCTCTCTGCGTACCTCAGGAGAGTCGCCTGGATCAACGCGTTCTTGCCGAGCCACCCCGTGGGTGGGCAGTCCGGGTGCCTCGCGGTCGAGTGGCCGCCGCAGGATGGGCACTCGTACTCGTAGGATAGGTAGTCGATCACCTGCCTCGGGGATGGATTCATGATCTCCTCGACTATTCTGTGGCCCACGTAGGATGGTTCCCCGAGCCCTGCTCCGCAGCCCTCGCACCGCGTCTTGGGTGGCGGCGTCTTCACCGTATCCGGCTTGTGTCGGGGCCTCGTGGAGCCGGGGTGGCCTCGGGGTCTCCCCGGGTAGCGTCTGGCGCCGGCTCTGTGGATGCGGGTCGGGTACATGCGCCGGGATGGTGGGGTGTGGGGGTTCTCGTAGGCGGCGAGGCGTCTCCTGAGATCCGTGTTCTCCGCTGCGAGTCTCAGGTTCTCCTCCTGGAGCTTGAGACAGTCTTGGCAGGTCATTCCCTGCAGACTACGAGGTAGATTGTTCGCCCGACGTATTCCTTGGGGCAGGTTACGTGGGCGCCGTTGCCGGTGGGGGTGGCTTTTCTGCGTATTATGTCCTCGATGTCGGCTGTGAGGACGAGTTTTTTCTCGGTTAGTTGGAGATCCTCCAAATGCATCGTATAAACATGTTTATACTATTCATTTAAGGTTTTCGTTAGGGGGTTAGATGTAAGCTTCGGGAAGACTCGACAGTTCATATATAAAGAGCTAAACACGTACATTAAATCTAATTCTACTCTTAGATAGAAGGGTTTATCCCGTTGGCTAAACGACTTCCGTGCAAGATCCAGATTCCGATGCTGAAGAAGAGGTTTGACAGCCTCAACCTAGGTGTCGGTTCCGATGTTATAGATTGGAAGTCGGCTTGTGGAAGTAAGGAGACTTTTGAGGAAACGCTTCAGGATCTCAGGTACGAGTACCCTGAGTATCGGTGGGAGAAGACTGACGTTCAGCGTGAGGACCAGTATAGTAAGATGGCTATCAGTGACCTGAATCAGCAGGCTAAGGAGTTTAACGGTGCCTGTCTGCCTTCGCGGGAGCTAAGCACGTTGAGGAGGAGTGCTGAGCCAAAGAAGCCTAAACATAGGGGTGCCTGTCTTGGGACGGTGGTTGTGTCTCCGAAGCCGTATAAGCGGTGCATATCGTGGAAGAGGTAATAATTCTCCTCTTCCCACTCGCACGCGAGTGAGAAATTAAAAAGAATGAGAAGTCAAAAAACGTGCGATAAAATTAGCTCATCGTTTTCCTTAAGTGGAGGAGCTTTTCCACCCAAAAACCCATGGCGGAAAGGTGGACATAGTAACATTTATATGTTATTATCGAGGTGGCCGTTGAACATCATGCTCCTCCCCTTGCCATCCCCCTTGAGGCGGGCGATCACCTGGTTACGACCCGGCTCCACCTCCTGGAGAGTCACCTCGTCGAATCCGTTGTCCTCGAACCAGTCCCTGGCGAACTTGACGGCGGGGCCCTCCTGTCGAGTCAGGCTCGGCTGGCGGATCAGGTCGCAGCCGAGCTCCACGATCTCCTCCTTCTTCAGGTAGTCAAGCACGTTCAATTGGAATCTGTGTATGGGGCACCCTTCCACGCATAAAGATTTTAGGAATCGAATCTGGGGGTCGAAGAACGGCCTTCGAGATACTTAAGGGGATAAAAAATGTCTAATTCAAATAATCAGGTACTCTTGGAGGCAATTAAGGGTTTGAAGAACCCCTCCCACCTCTTCTCCTTCATGATGTCCTCGAGGGTCTCACTGTAAATCCCGATCATGAGCCGCTCCCGGTCACCGGCGTGATCACCGGCCTCGTATCGCTCCGCCACCACTGAGACGCGCGAGGCGACGTCCTCCGCCAACTCCTCAAGCTCACCAGTAGGGAAAGCTAACTCCCTCTGCGTGAGAGAGAATACGCTCAGCATGCCCCTGAGCCTCTCCAGGTGCGTGTGGATGAAGTACCTCCTCTGATCGGCGGGAGTAGAATCCCAATCCTCGATGAACAGCAGGGCGGTGGGCTCATAGTACTTCTTCAGCGCACCCCTCGACCCCTGCTCGACCCGCTGAACAACGATTAGCCCGGACTTAAGCAGGATTTGGAGGTGGTGGCTCACCGAGGGCTCGGTCAGATGTGTGGCCTCGGCCAGCTCCGTCTGAGTCATCGGACGCTTGGAGAGGTACCTCAGAAGCTGCCGCCTCGCCAGGTCGGCCAGCAGCCTGATCGTCTCCGGATCGCGGATCACCCTCACGGCCAGCAAAGAAAAACCAGTACAGAATGGCCCCAGAAAGAATATAAATATGGTTAGACGCACCTTGCTAGTTAGACGCGTCTAACCAATCGAGGCGGTGGATGCTTGGAGTCCTTTATAGTAACCCTGATGATAGCGCTGGCCGGGATGTTCTTCGCCTCATACCTCCTGCACTTCCCGCTCGACCGATACCGAATGCCGACCCTCCTCGCGCCCCTGCTCGTGGGTTTCCTCTTCCAGCTGCTGCCTAACGCCCCCGTCTTCACGGGGCTGCTCGACACCGAGGGCTTCAGCCTGCTCTCGACGCTCGGAATCGTCTTCCTCCTCTTGACCGTCGGGTCACAGCTGGATCTGAAGGGCATCCTGGGCCTCGGGCGACCCATACTAGTTATCAGCGTCCTCAACATGGGCCTCTCCACCGTCTTCGGGTACGTCGTGCTGACGTGGTTTGGCTATCCTCCCCTAGTCTCGTTGGTGGTGTCCACCGCGTTGGCGACGGTCGCGGAGACGACCATCGCGCCGATCCTGGACGAATTAGGCGTCATCACGTCGAAGGAGGCAAGCCTGATCCTCTGCCCCGGCGTGGTAGACGATGTGGCAGAGGTCATCCTGGCCTCGGTCGCATCTGTGGTAGTCGGGGCGGGTTCGGCGACGGTCGACCCCGTCTTCATGCTCGTGGGTTTCGTCTTCTTTCTGGTCGTGGCACTGGCGCTCAACCGGATCATCCTCCCCCGGCTCGCCAAGTTCGAGGGCAGCCCGAGGGACCCCCACCTGTTGCTCCTCCTCCTGAGCTCGACCCTCGCGTTGGTGGCCATCACGCAGAGCTTCCGACTCGGTGTCCTGCTGGGCTCGATAGTAGCGGGGTTGATCTTTCAGCGCTTCCTGAGCGGCTTCGGCGCGGAGAAGAGGATCCTCACCATCCTCCGGGCGCTCAGTTATGGGTTCTTGGGCCCCATCTTCTTCTTCGGCATAGGCCTGGGCACCGGGCTGGGAAGCATCGCGGCGAGCATCTCCCTCACGTCCTTGCTGCTGGTCGCCAACTTCGCCGGCAAGTTCCTATCTGCTTTCATAGCTGGGAGATTAATGGGACTGAGTCTGAAGAGCATCATCGTCGTGGGGCTCGGGCTGAGCGCGAAATTCAGCATGGGGATAATCCCCGTACAGATATTCTTCTCCGCCGGCGTCATCGACGAGTTCGTCTTCAGCAGCTTCATAGCCGTGTCGGCGATAACCACGATCCTCGTCCCCTTCAGCCTCGCGTACATCATAAACCGGTGGAGGGGGGAGCTGTTCGCCGTTCAAGACGGCTGCATAACTGTCTGATAGCGTCGTTCCCTAAAGCGTACCCTGTATTGCTACGGGACAGAAGGGCATACACTCACTCAGCCGCGGCGGTTTAATAAACTCATTTTCCAGTAGATTGATCGTGAGCTCCAACGCAGACGTCGCCGCCGTCCTCTACGAGATAGGGGAGATACTGACGATCAAGGACGACAGGTTCAGGAGCCGCGCCTACCTCCTCGCGGCCCAGAGGATAACCAGCCTCACCGAGGACGTAAAGAAGGTGAAGGAGCGGGGCGAGCTCGACCAGATACCCGGCGTCGGGAAGAGCATAGCCGCCACCATCACCGAGGTAATCGACACGGGGGAGTCGAAGGTCCTCGAGGAGCTGCGCGAGTCCCTCCCCCCCGGGGTCAGGCAGCTCATGGAGCTCGAGGGGATAGGCCCGAAGAACGCGATGCGCCTCGTCGACGAGCTCAAGGTCTCCTCCATAGACGACCTGGAGAAGGCGGCGAAGGAGGAGAGGGTCCGGGTTTTGAAGGGGTTTGGTGAGAAGAAGGAGCAGAACATCCTGCAGAGCATCGAGGACTACAGGAACAGGCAGACCCGCTTCCTACTCGGAGCCATTCTCCCCGTCGTGGACGACATGCTCGCCTGGATGAGGGAGTCCCCCGCCGTCCTCAGGGCGGAGGTCGCGGGCTCGTACCGCCGGAGGCGCGAGACCATCGGCGACCTCGACCTACTTGTTGCCTCAGACGACCCGGACGCCGCCTCGGCTCGATTCGTCGCCATGCCTCCCGTGGAGCGCGTGGTCAGCCACGGCTCGACGAAGAGCACCGTCTTCCTCAGGGGGCACCTACAGGTCGACTGCCGTGTCATCCCCCCCGAGGCATACGGGGCAGCCCTCCAGTACTTCACGGGCTCCAAGGACCACAACGTGAAGCTCCGCACCATAGGCGTCAAGGCCGGCTACAAGCTCAACGAGTACGGCCTATTCCGCCGCGAGGACGACAAGCTCGTCGCATCAGAGACCGAGGAGGAGATCTACAAGACCTTGGGCATGGACTGGATGCCGCCTGAACTCCGCGAGAACCGGGGCGAGATAGAGGCCGCGACTGAGCACAGGCTTCCCAAGCTCGTAGAGCTCGACGAGATCAGGGGAGACCTCCACTGCCACAGCAGCTGGAGCGAGGGCACGATGACCATTGAGGAGGTCGCCGAGAAGGCCCGGGCCCTCGGCCTAAGCTACGTCGTCATCACCGACCACTCGAAGAGCCTCGGCATAGCGCGCGGCCTCGACGAGAAGAGGCTCAGGGAGCAGGGGAAGGAGATTGACGCCCTAAACAGGCGCCTAAGGGGCTTCACCGTCCTCAAGGGCATCGAGTGCGACATAAAGTCCGACGGCTCAATGGACCTCCCCGACTCCAGCCTCGAGGAGCTCGACTACGTCGTCGCCAGCATCCACAGCGGCTTCAAGAACGACGAGGAGACCATGACGAACCGCATGGTATCCGCGATGCGCAACGAGCACGTCCACGCCATAGGCCACCCCACGGGGCGCATCATCCAGAAGAGGAAGCCCTACCCCCTCAACCTAGAGAGGGTCTTCGAGGAGGCGGCGGCGCAGCACGTGGCCATGGAGATAAACGCCTTCCCCGAGAGGCTCGACCTCGACGACGTCTCCTGCAGGCAGGCGATGGAGGCGGGGGTAGTCATGAGCATAGGCACCGACGCCCACGCCCTGAACCAGATGGAGTTCCTCCCCCTCGGCGTCTCGGTCGCCCGCCGAGGCTGGCTCACCTCCAAGGACGTCGCAAACACGAGGACCGCGAAGGACCTGGTCAGGCTCCGCCGGGGATGAAGCGGTCGAGGATGCCGAAGAGCCAGTCTCTGCTCGGCGGCCACGTCAGGGCTATGGAGAAGACGAGGCTCGCGATCACCATGCCGATGCTCGCGGCGACGCTTCCCACGGCGCCTATCATCAGGCTGAAGACCCAGCCCCCAACCGAGGCCCCGACGCTGTAGAGTGCCGTCTTCCCAGCCGCCTCGATGAGGAGCAGCTTCTGTATGGGCAGCCTACGGGTGCCCGCGAGCATGACGACGGGCAGGTCAGGCAGAGGCGTCATGGCCACTATGAGGACGGCCCAGAGCCCGTACTTCTTGATCCACTTGGAGACCATGTCCTCCGCCTTGCTGTTTCCCTTCTGCATCGTCTCCGCCACACCCAACCCCAACACGTAGGGGATGACGTCCCCGATGGCCCCGCCTACGCCGGCCGCTGCGCCGAGCAGGATCGGGTTGTAGAGGGGCGTCAGGGCGAGGAAGAGGGGGACAAAGATGTCCCTCGCCACCATCGTTGCATGGCTAAGCAGCGAGACGATGAGTATCCCGCCGAGCCCCATTCCCTCGACGCGTGCCGTGTCCGTGAAGAGGAGCCAGAGCAGATAGCCGGAGACCAGCGCAGTCGCCGAGACACCGACGATGGCAAGCGCCGCCCTTCTGTTCACCATGCGTATCCCCGTCAGGTCAGCCGAGTATTATGAAGGCCGTCGCGAAGAAGATGAGGACCGCCTGCGTCGCCATGAGGGCGAAGCGCGCCCACCTCGGCAGCTTGTTCTTACCGACTATCACGATCACGGTGATGGCCAGGAACGCGGAGAGCAGGGGTGTTGTGTCGACCATCAAGAGAAAGCCGTTTGGTTAGGAGAAAAGGGTTTGGTCCCAAACCTAAAACCCAACAACTCACTGACGAACTTTCCGACCCTGCGCTTTGCTACCTAAGGTAGAATGGTGATGCAGTAGACGCGCCCGCGATCACACAATTACATAGGTTTAACCTCTAGCATCCCCGCACAATGTGGTATACAGGGAGCCTCATCGGTGACCTATATGCGGTGAAATGTGAAAATGGTAGTATATCTTGATAAGAGAAGGCCTGGCAGTGAGCCTAGAGAACGTCCCCGTGAGGTGACGAAGGTAACGTGTTCGGATTGCGGCAAGGTCTGCGAAGTTCCGTTCAAGCCTTCAGCGGGTCGGCCAGTGTACTGTAAAGACTGTTTCTCTAAGCATAGGGCATCCTAGAAACTAATTTTTTTAAACAGAGCCCGTAGTTATCGACCACGGGTGAAGAGAGAAAAGATTCTAAGCGGTGCTAAATCGAGGATAAAGAGGCCTACAGGGGCTTCGCGAGGAACTCGTGTACCCTGAGGTCCCTGAACCTGTTGGACGCCGCGGGCGTGACGACGATCGCCGTGTCTGCCCCCGCGTGGCTGCCGCCGACGCTGACGACGGGCTTATCGATGCCGACGGCGTCGCAGTCCGCC
>JAUYEB010000290.1 GCA_030691555.1 Candidatus Bathyarchaeota archaeon | reverse complement strand
GAACTTGCGCCCGCTCTTCGCTATGAGTGTAGGGTTCGTTGTCACCCCGTCGACGACGCCTATGCTATAGTACTTCTTGATCATTGCGACGTCGGCGGTGTCTATGAAGAACTCCAAATCGGATCCCGTGTTGTTCTCCTAGTTGCGCCGTTTTTGGATAACCCTTTCGGCGCGGCGGGCAAGGGCTATTTAAACCGGCCTTCGGATTCGATCACTGATCGACATGATAAGGAGGCAGCCCTTCGGCAGAACGGGGCACGACAGCTCCGCCACCATCTTCGGCGCGGCGGCACTCGGGCAGGTGACCCAGAAGGTAGCGGACGAGACCCTCAAGCTCCTCGACAGGTACGGCGTCAACCACATCGACGTGGCCGCGAGCTACGGGGACGCCGAGCTACGGATAGGCCCCTGGATGGAGAAGAGGAGGAAGGACTTCTTCCTCGCCACCAAGACGGGGATGAGGACCTACGCGGAGGCGAAGGAGGAGTTCAGCAAGTCCCTCAATCGTCTGAAGGTCAAGGGCGTCGACCTCATACAGCTCCACAACCTCACCCACCCCGAGGAGTGGGAGACCGCCATGGGCGGGGACGGGGCGCTCAAGGCACTCACGGAGGCGAGGGAGCAGGGGCTCACACGCTTCATCGGCGTCACCGGCCACGGCCTCTTCGCCCCCGCCATGCACATGAGGAGCCTGAAGAGGTTCGACTTCGACTCCGTCCTCCTCCCCTGGAACTACGTCCTCCACGGGGACGAGCGCTACAGGAGGGAGTTCAACTCCCTGCTCGGGATGTGCGGGGACCGCGGCGTCGCCGTCCAGACCATAAAGTCCATCACGAGGGGCCCCTGGGGGGAGAAGCGCCACACGGCCGAGACGTGGTACGAGCCATTCGAGGCGCAGGGGGACATCGGCCTCGCCGTCTCGTGGATACTCGGGCAGGGCACCATCTTCCTCAACACGGCGAGCGACGTCAGGCTCCTCCCCAAGGTGTTGGAGGCCGCGAACATCAACGCACCGAAGCCGAGCGACGAGGAGATGGAGGAGCTGTCCAAGAGGACGCACATGTCCCGCCTCTTCGTCAGCTGACACCCCACATGCTAGTTGCCGGTAATCGACGCTCATTCAGGACCGAGGGGGCCCAACGAATCGGCCCCGCCACACCCGAGGCGAAGCGCTGAAATCCATAGCAAGACAAACATCTGTGGTGGAAACCAATGCCGTCATACGATGTTAAGGTAACCGTGTTGAAGAAGGTCAAGACCGGGGAGATACTGAATGAGTACGGGGCCTCGACCGTCGAGGCGGAGTGCCCCGTCGTGAAGGAGGGGGTAGACTACGTCTCGAAGGGTGGCAAGATGCCCGAGGGCTTCTGCGGCTGGGCCTGGGCCGACATCCAGAGGGACATCGCCGTCCTGGCCTTCGGCGGCGACTTCCCCTGGATCAAGAAGAAGGGGACGATGATAAGCTGCTGCACCGACGGGCTCCGCCCGGTCATCTTCAAGCTGGAGCGTTTATAGGATCGTCTCCGCGGCGCCCACGTAGTTCACCTCTTTATATCCCTTTTTTCCACGATCTATTACCGGTGATTGGATGAACGAGATTGTCCACTTCGAGATACCCGTAGACGACCTGGCGAGGGCGCAGAAGTTCTACGAGACCGCCTTCGGGTGGCAGACGAACTACATGAAGGAGATGGACTACACGATGGTCCAGACGACCGAGGTCGACGAGAAGCGGATGCCGAAGAAGCCGGGCGCGATAAACGGCGGGATGATGAAGAGGGGCGGGGACGTCAAGAGCCCCGTGGTCACCATCGACGTGGCCGACATCGACGCCGCCCTAACGAAGGTGGGGAAGAACGGCGGCAAGGCCATCGCGAAGAAGATGGAGGTCGGCACCATGGGGTGGTCCGCCTACTTCAAGGACCCCGAGGGCAACGTCATCGGGCTCTGGCAGAACAAGATGTAGAATCGCGACGAGTGCGGGTCCGACGGACCCACCCTAGCCCCGTTGAGGTCCCATCGAGTTTTATAGCCTCTCCCTGTTGGGTTGGAGGTTTCGCTCCCTCTCCTCGGGGGGGCTGATGAGCGGGGCGACGCGGTCCATGAAGTACTCGACCGACTCGGCCTCCGAGCCGTAGGGGAAGACTATGACGAAGTGGGTGACACCGAGGTCGACGTAACCGCTGACGAACTCCGCGGCCTCCTCCGCCGTCTTCGCCTCCCACTTCTTCGCCCCCGAGTACCTCTCGTAGGGCGCGGGTGTGCCGGTCCCGACGTCCTTGAGGGCGATGTGGAGCCCCGCCGACTTGCGGATCGATGCGTAGTCGACCCCCAGCTTACCGCAGTGCCCCTCGAGGACGCCCAGGCGCTCCGCGAAGACCTTGAGGTCGGTGTTCCACGCGAAGTTCACGACCTGTGCGTGCTTTGCGGCGACCCTGAGGAGGTTGTCGCCTGTGCCGCCGACGAGGACGGGCATAGGGTCCTGCATGGGCTTCGGCATGGCGACGCAGTCGTTGACGCTGTAGTACTTTCCCTGGTAGTCGGCCCGGGGCCTCGTCCACATCTGCCTCGCGATTGTGAGGGCCTCGTCGAGCTGCCGGACCCTCGCGCCGGGGCTCGGGAAGGGGTAGCCGTACGCCTTGTACTCGACCTCCTTCCACCCCGCGCCG
>JAUYEB010000211.1 GCA_030691555.1 Candidatus Bathyarchaeota archaeon | reverse complement strand
GAACTCCTTCAACGTCGGCCTCGCGGCCATCGAGTGCCCCGGCATCTCGAAGAGGGCGAAGACGGGGGACGAGATAGAGGTCGACACCGCCGCCGGCACCATCACGGTCAACGGCGAGAAGCTGAAGATCAAGCCCCTCCCGGACTTCATGGTCCAGCTACTCAACGAGGGCGGCCTCGTGCCATACCTTAAAACGCACATGAAGGAATGGTGAGGGCATGACGAAGTACAGGGTGGCGGTCATCCCCGGCGACGGGATAGGCCCCGAGGTCATGTCCGCGGCGGTCTCCGTCCTCAGGGCGATGGAGGATAGGTCCGGGAGGTTCGGGTTCGAGTTCACCGAGCACATGGCGGGGGACGCCTACAAGGCGAAGACCGGCGTCGCGATGACCGAGGAGACCTTCGAGGCGGTGAAGGCCTCGGACGCCTGCCTCTTCGCAGCCGTCGGAGAGACCGCGAAGGAGGTCATCATCCCCCTACGCCAGAGGCTCAACCTCTACGCCAACATCCGCCCCGCCAAGGTCTACCCCAACGTGCCCAACGTCAAGGGGCAGATGGACACGGTCATGGTCCGCGAGAACACCGAGTGCCTCTACAAGAGGATACAGGACGGGGGACCCGACTGGGGCGTCGCCCTCAGGGTGATCACCCGCCAGGCCTCGGAGAGGATAGCACGCTACGCCTTCGAGCTAGCCAGAAGGGAGGGGCGCAAGAAGGTGACCTGCGTACACAAGTCCAACATGATGGAGACCACCTGCGGCCTCTTCCAGGACAGCTGCAGGAAGGTCGCCGCCGGCTACAGCGACATCGCCTACAACGAGGAGATAGTCGACGCCTGCGCCATGAAGATGGTGATGTACCCGGAGAGGTTCGACGTCGTCGTGACGACCAACCTGTTCGGCGACATCCTCAGCGACCTCGCGGCGGGCGTCGTCGGCGGCCTGGGCTTGGCCCCCTCGGCGAACATAGGTGACAAGATGGCCGTCTTCGAGCCCGTCCACGGCAGCGCCCCCGACATCGCGGGGAGGGGCATCGCCAACCCCATCGCCCAGATGCTGAGCGCCGGCATGATGCTCGACTGGCTCGGCGAGAAGCAGGCGGCGAAGGCGCTCGAAGCCTCGATAGTCGAGGCGCTCAAGGAGGGGAAGGCGCTGACCCCCGACCTCAAGGGCACCGCCAAGACGGCGGACGTCGCCAGGGCAGTCATCGCGCGCCTCGGCGACAAAACCTTTTAGGCAGTACCCTACCCGTGCACGCGTGATAGCGGAGCAATGCAGAATAGTGGCTCAGGGCTGTTCTAAAATCTAGTATGAAATAGAAGACCGCATTATAATAAGGGTGGGCAGACGAAAGACTCGATGAATGAACCCAGACAGCCACGTATCAAGTTCCTCCGAGAGAATAATCTCTCAGCGTCAACTGCATGGAAAGTGGCGACATTAACCTGTTTACTGGTAATCGTAATGTCCGCCATATCCCAAAGGACAGTTATAGAATCACAGTCCCCCGAGGCAGCCGCGATAAAAATCGTGATCGCGAATACCCCACAAGAGCCGTCCTATCTGCTCACTAACGGGACCCTGATAGTCTCCTCAGAGAATATCGAGGGAGTAGACCTACCCGATACAATACGCAAGGCAAGGGTCAAGGTGATGAACCCCGCGCAGATCCAGGACTTGGCCGACTCTATCAACTACTTCTACTATCTGAGAGTAGACAGTATCGACGATGGTTCAAGACAGGCAGTTGTTCACGTAAGGAGTCATCAGGCGATGAGCCGCATCGCTAATTACCAGACGGACTGGCACGAGGTGAACGCTACCGTAAACACATCGTACCGGGAAGGAAGGTGGGTGGCAACGAGGGCGTTGATTGACCTCACATCCTCGGGTGGCGTGGTAATTCGTTTGGCGATCGATGTCTCAGCGGACTATTATGAGTTCAAAAACCCGTAGATTTCTCACCGTCTAATACGGCGCTCATCAATGATTTATGACACAATTTAAAGGGAAGTAATCGAGTATAGACCCCTAGATCCCAATTATTACGAGCCCATGCGTGGTGCATAACCTTTTAAATACAGGGCGACGCATACCCAGCCGGGAGCAAGAATGTCCGGTGAACGTTTCCTCCAGCGCTAAGGCTGGATTCTACCCGACTCCCGAATCAAAGAACCTCATACAATCCCTCCACGAACTCAAGAGGGAGCTATCCAGGTTCGGGAAGACCCACCCAGACACGATCGGCTACAACCGATTGGTCAAGAACGTCGACTCCCTGGAGGAGTCGCTCAAGGAGCACTACCGCGAGCTCTACGCCATGGAGGGCGCGCTCGAGGCCGCCTCCGCTCGTAGGCTCACGGAGAAGCAGAGGACGATGCTCCGGATAGTCGCCGAGGTCCAGGGGGAGACCCTCTACACGACCCTCATAGACAGGGTCTCGGAGGAGCTCGACATACCCAGGTCGACGGTCCGCTGGAGCCTGAAGGGGCTCCGCGACACGGGGCTCATAGCCGCGGGTGACCGCGACAACAAGGGCGTGCCCGTCAGGCTCACGGAGACGGGCCGGATAATGGCCGGCCTCGTCTCCTCGGTCGATTGAGAAACTGTTTTAACCGCCCAGACGCGGGGGAGAGTGATGTAGCATGTCCGTCAAGGCATACATCATGATGAACGTCAAATCCGGAACAGAGGACGAGGTCTGCGAGAAGGTCCTCAAGTTCAGCGAGGTAGAGGAGGCGGCCGCCATCTACGGCGAGTTCGACCTGATTCTCAAGGTTAAGGCGAAGGACATGAACCACCTCGACAAGCTGATAGTCGACAAGCTGAGGGGGATACCCGACATCCTCCTCACGGCGACGATGCTCATCGCCAAGGAGTACCGGTGAGCCCCCGTAAAGTTTAATATAGAAACCCCCTTCAAGTGTCTGGCGCGTGCCCTGGTAGTATAGACCGGCCTAGTATGTTCGGCTGTCACCCGAAAGATCCCGGGTTCAAATCCCGGCCAGGGCGCCACCTCTTCTATTCGACGCTTAATGTCT
>JAUYEB010000073.1 GCA_030691555.1 Candidatus Bathyarchaeota archaeon | reverse complement strand
TCTCTGAGATGGGGGTGCTGCAGTCGTGTGTCCAGAGCGCCTGCAGTGCTGCCCCGTACGCGGCGCCCTCGTCGACTTCCAGGCACACTGTTTCGACGCCGAAGACGTCGGCGCATATCCTCCTCCACGCCCGGTTCTTCGAGCCCCCGCCGGTGAGGCGCACCTCGCTCGCCTCTATGCCCATCTCCTTGAGGCGGTTGAAGCCGAAGTTGAGCCCCATCGTCGCCCCCTCCATGGCGGCGCGCGCGAGGTTCCCCGCGGTGAAGTTCTCGGGGGTGAGCCCGTAGAGTACACCCTTGCCGTCTGGGACGTTCGGCGTCCGCTCCCCCGTCAGATAGGGTAGGAGGAGGACGCCGTTCGAGCCGACGGGCGCCGTCCTCACCGCCTCCTCAAGCTCATCGTAGCCGAGGCCGAGTAGTCCCCGTACCGCCTCGGTGGCGACGGTGACGTTCATCGTGCAGGCGAGGGGGAGCCAGGCCCCGGTTGAGTCGCAGAAGGCGTGCGCCTCGCCGAGGGGGTCGACGACTGGCCTCCCCGAGTAGGCGTAGATGGTGCCCGATGTGCCGAGGCTGACGGAGACGATGCCGGGCCTCGTGTTCCCCGTCCCGATCGCGCCCATCATGTTGTCGCCGCCACCCGCGCTGACGATGATGCCCTCGGGGAGCCCGAGAAGCCCAGCCGTCCCCCTCCTCAGGGCACCCGCGGGCTCGCTCGAAGACTGAATCTCCGGCAGTTTCCCCATCAGGTCGGGGTCGATGGCGTCGACGACCTCCCTCCTCCACCGCCGCGTCCTCACGTCCATGAGGGCCGTCCCCGAGGCGTCCCCCGGCTCCATCGTCACCCTCCCCGTGAGCCAGTAGTTTAGGTAGTCGTGGGGGAGGAGCACGGTGGAGAGGCGCGCGTAGTTTGCGGGCTCGTGCCTCCTGAGCCAGAGTATCTTGCCCGCCGTGAAGCCTGGGAGGATCGTGTTGCCTGTGAGCTTCACGACCTCCCGGACGCCGCCGAGGCGCTCTATGAGCCACCTGCACTCCTCCGCGGTGCTCGTGTCGTTCCACAGCTTCGCGGGGCGGATGACCTCGCCTTTCGCGTCGAGTGGGACGAATCCGTGCTGCTGCCCTGAGACGCCTATGCCCTCGACCCTGCCCTTAATCTTCGCCGAATGGAGGGCGTCCCTCACCGATTTTATCATCGCCTCGACCCATGTGGACGGGTTCTGTTCCCGGTGCCCCGCTGGCAGCCCCTCGATCAGCCCGTACCCGACGTAGCCACTCCCCACGACCTTGCCGTTTTCTGCATCGACGACGACGGCCTTCGTCCCCTGAGAGCCGCAGTCAACGCCCACATAGAAACCCGCGTGCCCCATCGATCAACCCTCCCCTCAGGTTGCTAAAGAATCCAAGAGTCGGATACCGCACGTTAATGTATACACTGTTGCATATTCAAATTTGCATGCGCGTCCTGATCTCTGTACGGATAGACGAGGAACTCCGACAACGGATGCGAGACACCCACATCAACTGGTCGGAGTACATCCGCGAGGCCATTGAGACGAAGATCCGGGAAGAGATGAGACGTGCAGCCGACGAAATGGACAGGATCGCGGAGGCAACCAAGGGCGAGTGGAGCGGCGCGGCCGAGATAAGAAAGCGGCGCGACGCAGGAGCTGAGGAATCCTAAGCTCTTCTCTGACGCGTTCCTCGGCGCCATATCGTGATCATTGTTGTCCTCCCAAGGCTGATAACCGAAAAGCCATACATCAATCTCAGGTGTACAATTTGGTGCGCCACGCCGAGCTAGCCGAGCTACAGCTACCAGAATTCGGCACCCCGACCAAGGAGCCGATAATCCCACCCGAGACCTACCTCGAAAGGATAGAGACCCTCCGCGGGAAGGCGAGGGGGAAGGGCTACGACTCCCTCGTCGTCTACGGTGACAGGGAGCACTTCGCCAACGTCGCGTGGCTCACGGGCTACGACCCACGCTTCGAGGAGACGCTCCTCATCCTAGACCTGAAGGGTGGGGCGAAGCCGCTGCTAGTCGTCGGCAACGAGGGCAAGGGCTACACGGGGATAAGCACAATCGAGAAGAGGCTGCGCATCGCCCTCTACCAGAGCTTCAGCCTCGTCAGCCAGCCCCGCGGCGAGAGCAGGCCGCTGAAGCAGATTCTCCGCCTCGGCGGGGTCAAGCGGGGCGGCAGGGTCGGCGTCGCGGGGTGGAAGTACTACACCGGCGTCGAGGTCGATGACCCCGAGCAGACGCTTGAGATTCCGAGCTACATCGCCGACACCATTCGGAGGATGGCCGGGAGGGGAAACGTCGCGAACGCGAACACGCTGCTCATCCACCCCACCGAGGGTGTCAGGGCGGTGAACGACGTCGACCAGCTGGCACGCTTCGAGTACGCGGGCACCTACACGAGCCAGGCGCTACGCGACGTCCTCTTCGGCGTGCGCCCCGGCATGACCGAGTTCGAGGCCGTGCGCCTCATGAGGCTGAACGGCCTCCCCCTGAGCTGCCACCTGATGCTCAGCGCGGGCCCACGCGCCTCGATGGGCTTGCCGAGTCCCAGCAGCCGCGTCATAGAGCGCGGCGACCAATTCACCACCGCGTACGGGGCGTGGGGGAGCCTCAACTCGCGGGCGGGCTTCGTCGTCGAGTCGGCTGAGGAGCTGCCGAAGGCGATCAGGGACTACGTCCCAAAGCTCGTCGCGCCGTACTTCGAGGCGGTGGCCGCGTGGTACGAGAAGCTAAGGATAGGCGCCACGGGCGGGGACCTCTGGAAGGCGGTCCACGGCAGGATCGGCGACCCCTTCTACGGCGTCCACCTCAACCCCGGCCACCTCACCAGCCTCGACGAGTGGCTGAGCAGCCCGAGCTACGAGGGCTCGGAGGAGAGGCTCGTCTCCGGAATGGCGGTCCAGGTGGACGTCATCCCCGGGACGGGCACGAGATACTTCACGTCGAACATCGAGGACGGGCTCTGCCTCGCCGACGGGAAGCTCCGTGGGGAGTTCGATGACAGGTACCCGGAGGCGTGGGGGCGCATACAGGCGCGCCGCGAGTTCATGATCGATGAGCTCGGCCTCAGGCTCGCCCCCGAGGTGCTGCCCTTCAGCAACATCCCCGCATACCTGCCGCCCTTCATCCTCTCGCCCAAGATGGCGATGAGGATGGCCTAGCACATCGACTGTTTTTTATCCACGCTCCACCCACTGAAACCGCATGCAGGGCGTAATAGGCGTATACACGCGGGAGGACGTAGGCAGGAAGAGCCTCTACACCCTATACGGGGTCCAGCACCGCGGCCAGGAGAGCGCGGGCATCGCCGCGGCGGGTGACAGGAGCCTCAGGGTGTGGAGCGGCGCGGGCCTCGTCTCCAGGGTGTTCGACGAGAAGTACAACTCCTTCAGCCACCCCGACGACTACATAGTCGTCGGCTGCGCCTCGGGGGAGAGCGTCTCCGGCGGCCTCACACCGAGGGTCCTCGAGACCGAGCGCTATAAGATAGCCCTGACCCTTGACGGCTACATCCCGAAGAAGCCCGACGTTTCCAACGAGAAGGCTTTCCTCGACGTGCTCGAGGCGAAGCTGCAAGGCACTACGATCATACCCGCGCTTCAGGAGACCATCTGGAGCCTCCCCACCGCCTACTACAGCCTCGTCGCAGCGGTACTCGACAAGAAGGAGACGAGGAGCACACTCGTCGCGATCAGGGACCCACGGGGGGTCCGCCCGCTCCACGTCGCGAGGAGCAAGGGCAAGCTGTTCTTCGCCTCCGAGTCGGCCCCCATCGACGTGCTGGAGGGTATGGGGGAGGTCTTCGACGACCGCAGGGACGTCGTCCCCGGGTCGATGATCTGGATCAGCGCCGAGGGCGTGCGGGAGGAGCAGGTGATAGAGGCCCGCCCAGCCCACTGCGCATTCGAGTGGGTCTACTTCGGCCGCCCCGACTCGGTCATGGAGGGGAAGAGCGTCCACGCGGCGAGGAAGAACCTCGGCCACGCCCTCGTGGAGACGCACGGGCTGAGGAAGAAGTACGGCGTCGATAAGGGTCCCCGCCCGGACCTCGCCGTCATCCCCGTCCCGGACTCGGGGCGCAGCGTCTGCACGGGCGTCGCGGAGGGCCTCGGCGTCCCAGCCGACGAGGGCA
>JAUYEB010000072.1 GCA_030691555.1 Candidatus Bathyarchaeota archaeon | reverse complement strand
TGGCTGTTTTAAACGGCGTCGGCGTAGCTATACGAAGGGTTCCGGTTTGAAGGTGGATCTCGTCGTCAGGAACGCGAGGATCGTCACGCCTCGCGGCATAGTCGAGGGTGGCTTGGCAGTCGAGGGCGGCGTCATCGTGGCCCTCGCGAAGGACCCGAACCTCCCCGCGGGTGACAGGGTCATCGACGCCGGTGGGAAGCACGTACTCCCCGGTGTCCTCGACGGGCACGCCCACACGTACCTCCCCCCGGAGACGCCGTCAACCGGGACGAGGGCCGCCGCGAAGGGGGGCGTCACGACGCTTCTGGAGATGCCCGGCACCCAGATGGGCTGCTTCAACCCCGCCGAGTTCGAGAAGAAGCGAGACCTCTTCAAGGCGACGAGCCACGTCGACTTCAGCATCCACGCCGGTTGCGCCAGCGGCTACCCCGACGGTAACCTCACCTCGATGTACGGGCAGGGCGCCACGGGGTTCAAGTTCTTCATCAGCAGCGCCGGCCCGAAGTGGCCCCAGACCCTCGACGGCGAGGTGCTCCAGAGGTTCGCCGAGATAGGCCGCTTCGGGGGACTGGCCCTCATCCACTCGGAGAACGACGCCATCCTCCGCGACAACCTGAAGAGGCTGCAGGCGGGGGGTCGGAGGGACTTCGCCGCCCACCTCGAACACAGGCCACCGATAAGCGAGATAGAGTCGGGGCAGAGGATGATAACCTACCTCAAGGCGACGGGCTGCAGGGGGATGCTCGTCCACACGAGCCTCCCCGAGGTCGTCCACGAGGCCCACAGGGCGCGCCTCGAGGGGGTGAGGGTCCTCGTCGAGACGTGCCCGCAGTACCTCTACCTCACCGACGAGGACGTGGTCAAGAATGGCCCTTGGATGAAGTTCGCGCCCCCCGCCCGAGGGAAGGAGGACAAGGCGGCGATCAGGCGCCTCCTCGGCGAGGGCTGGATCGACTCCGTGGCCACCGACCACGCTCCCTATTCAAAGGAGAGGAAGCGCGAGGGGCTGGAGGACATCTTCGCCGCCCCAAACGGCATGCCGGGGCTGGAGACCTTCCTCCACCTCATGCTCAACGGCGTGAACGAGGGCTGGATCACGCTGGAGCGCCTGGCCGGGGTGATGGCGGAGAACCCCGCGAGGATCTACGGCATCTACCCGAAGAAGGGGGCGCTGCTGCCCGGTTCCGATGCCGACATGGTCATCGTCGACATGGAGAGGGAGACGAGGATAACCAACGACGACCAGATCACGGCCTGCGGCTGGACGCCCTACGACGGGATGAGGGTCAAGGGTGCCCCGGTCATGTCCATAATCAGGGGCGAGGTGGCGATGGAGGAGGGGCAGGTCTACGCCAAGGAGGGCGGGGGGCAGTTCGTGCCCAGAAACGGCTAACGCCTAGGTTTCCTCTTCAGCTCCGTCCCGCAGACGGGGCAGACGTCGTCCTCCTGCGGCGAGTCGAAGGTCCTGCGGCACCCGGGGCAGTATATGGTCCACGTCAGGACCTTCTTTATCCCCCTCGTGGCCTGCGAGACGAAGCGGAAGCCGAGCCTCGAGGCCATGTTCTGCACCGAGTAGTCGTCGGAGACGACCGTCGGCTCCTTCCCCTGGGCCTTGAGTTGAAGCCCAAGCGCGAGCAGCTTCTTGTCCGTCGCCGAGAGCTTGTGGGTCTCCCCGGACGCCCTCGCCCTCTCCTCAACTTCCCTGACCCAGGGCTCCCCGGGGGAGGTCTCCCTCAGCTTGCCGGAGCTCCTCGCGCCCTCGTACCTCAGCCTCCCGAGCTCCCCCCGTATCTCGTCGAGCACCTCGGGGACCGTGTAGTACTCCTCGTCGGTCGAGAGGTTGTACCCCTGTATGAAGGCGGATGTGTCCAGGATTACGTGCCTCAAGCCGGTGGCCTCACTGTGACTGGAGGTGGGCGAGCCTGCTCCTGAGCCTCCCGTAGAAGGGCTTGAAGCGTATGAAGCGCGTTGTGTGCTTGGACGCCTCGACCTCGACGGTGGAGAGGGGCTTGAGGCCCGTGTAGACCTTCCCGTCCACTATGGCGAGGGCGTCGGCGCGGGGCTTCAGCAGCTCGACGGTCACCCTCGACTTTATGGGGAGGGCGATGCTCCGGAAGTAGCTGTAGGGGTTCACGGCCGTGAGGATCATGGCGTCGACGCCGGGGGCGAGTATCGACCCCCCAGCCGAGAGGTTGTAGGCTGTCGAACCGGTCGGCGTCGAGACGATGATCCCATCGGCCTGAATCTCAGTGAGCTGCTCCCCGTCTACGCTCAGCCTGCATAGGAGCATCTTCGAGGGCAGCGAGGAGGAGACGAGCACCTCGTTGAGGGCGTCTGGGAAGTCCTCGCTCATCTCCGTGCAGCGGCTCCTCAGCTTCAGGCAGTCCTCCAGCTCGTATCTGCCCGAGACGACCCTCTCTATGGCGGATTCGATCTCGTCCTTAAGGACCTCGCAGAGGAAGCCGCGCCGCCCCATGTTGACCCCGAGGAGCGGCGTCTCCGGCGTCCTGAGCCCCATCGCCGTCCTGAGGATGGTGCCGTCTCCGCCGACGGCGACGACGAAGTCCGCCTCGATGTCGGTGAGGTCGACGGTGTCCGCGTCCATCTCGAGGGCCATCGCCGTCTCGGTCTCGACTAGGACGTCGACCCCCCTCTTCTGGAGGAGCTCGATCACCCTGCGCGTCACGGGGAACGCATCGTCGATGTCTATCCTGGATACGACGCCGGCCCTCATGGCAGTTCACCTGAGATGATGCCTAGCCCTGATTTAAGCCTCACCGACGGGTCCAGCCGTGCTCCCCGATTAGCGGCACGTAGGCGACCTGCATCAGGGTCCTTCGCTTGCCCCCTTCGCCCGTCTTCTCGAATAGGACGAGGTCCTGGCCGTAGAAGCTGGCCGCGCCGATGGGGGCGATCATCCTCCCCGGTGACCTGAGCTGCTCGACGAGCGGGGGCGGGAAGTCGGGGCTCGCCGCGGTGATGCTTACTGCGTCGTACGGGGCGCCACCGGGGTGACCCAGGGTCCCATCCCCGAGGATGAGCCTCACGTCGCCGTACCCGGTCCTCTCGAGGTTGGAGGAGGCGAACTCGTACGTCTCCCTGTTGATCTCGATGGCGACGACCAACCCGCTCTTCCCGACGAGCTCCCGTGCCAGAGCCGCGCCGTAGCCCGAGCCGGCGCCGACCTCCAGCACGTGGTCCCCCGGCTTCAGCTTCAGCGGCTCGTACGTTACCGGGTACATGTAGGGCGCGGAGATGGTCTGCCTCCCGTCCCCGGGTATGGGGCTAGGGGCGTCCATGTAGGCGTACTCCCTCAGGCTCGGCTCCATGAACTCCTCGCGTGGGACCCTCAGCATAGCCTCGGCGACGGGATTGGAGGTGATGTAGCCCGCCGCCCTGTAGCGGGCGACCATCGCCTCACGCTGACGTCTGAAGCCCTCCATGTACCTCATGGAGGTTGGGGAAAAAGGCAGTAAAAAGGGTTGGGCCTAGACGATGACGCCCGCGGCGCGCAGTTCCGCGAGCTTCGCGTCGGTGTATCCGAGGAGGCCCTTGAGTACCTCGTCGTTGTGCTCGCCGAGTATCGGGGCGGGCGCCTTGATGGTGGCGGGTGTCTTGCTGTACTTGACCGGGTGCTGGGGGACGACGAACTTGCCCGCCAGCTTGTGGTCGAGCTGGACGACGCTGTTCCTCGCCTTGACCTGCGGGTCCTCGAACATGTCGGGGATGTGGTGCACCGGTGCGCATGGGACCGAGTTGGCGGCGAGGATGTTGATGGCGTCTGCGGCCGTCTGGCCGTCGACCCACTTCGTGAAGACGTTGCTGCCCTCCTCGATCTCCTCGACGCCTATGGCCTTCATGACCCTGCCGTCCATGTTCTGGTCGGCGGCGACGTAGATGTGCTTCCCGTCCTTGGCCTTGAAGATGCCCCAGGCGCCGATGCCCTTACGGGCGGCCCTGGTCACCCAGGGGAGCTTGCCGCTGAGGCTGTAG
>JAUYEB010000176.1 GCA_030691555.1 Candidatus Bathyarchaeota archaeon | reverse complement strand
CATCGCCACGAGCGGCAGCCACATGTCCCAACTTATCGAGTAGATGAAAGGAACAGAGGCTATGAGTATGAGGCCGATGAGGACGAGCTTCTTCCTCCCGAAGACATCGCTGAGGCTCCCCGCGATCAGGCGAAGTACAGTCTGCTCTATGTTCCTGATGTTGTAGACGAGGCCGATCAACGCCGTCGATATGCCGAGCTCCGCCAGGAAGAGTGGCTGGAAGCTCTGGGGGATCGTCTCCCCGAACTGAACCATGAATGTGGCACCCCAGATGCCCATGAAGATGAGACGCTTCTTGCTATCCATCGGATTCGCCTGTGAATGATTAGAATACGAGGCGACGGGTGCGGGATTAAAAGGTTCCCAAAAAAGGGATTGTCACAAAAATTCCGCCTGCTCCACCGGTGGGGTAGGGATTATAAGCCGCCGAGCCTGAGCAACTGCTGATATGTGCCTAGCCATCCCGGGTAAGGTCGAGTCGATCGACGGCAGGACCGCAATCATCGACTTCGGGGGAGTGAAGCGCGAGGGGATAATCGACCTCATGGAGGAGGGCTCCGTAAAGCCGGGGACCTGGGTGCTCGTCCACACCGGCTTCGTCATCCAGACCCTCGACGAGAAGGAGGCGCTGGAGACGCTCGAGGCTTGGAGAGAGGTGCTGGCGAACACGCCGGGCATCGGCGACGAACCCTAGAACTTCGGCATTCTCAGCTCGTAGACGACCCCGTCCAGCCAGACGCCGTTGACCTCGACCGCCCTCTCCTTGTAGGCGATCCTCCTGAACCCCAGCTTCACAAGAAGCCTCAGGGATGGCTTGTTGCCCGGGTTCGCCTCGGCGGTCACCCTCCCGACGCCCCTCACCCTGTGGAGGTGGTCGATAAGGCTCCTCACGGCCTCGGTGCAGTACCCCATCCCACGCGCGGGCGGGATCACCCTGTAACCTATCTGGACGGAGCCGTCGTCCTGAAGCCTCCCAACCACCTGGCCGATCTTCTCCCCCGACGCCGTCTCGATTATGTACCAAAGCTGCCCCGGCTTCTCCTTGGGAAGCCACTCCTCTAGCTCCTCCCGGGATACGGGCTCGAATGGCTCGAACTCACCGGAGTAGTCGGGGTCGTTGTTCCACCTGTGGAGGAAGTCGACGTCCCCGGCGCCGAATGGCCTCAGGCGAACAGTCTGGCCTCTCATCATTCGCCTTGAGCTTCGCCGGTCGGGTAATTATCGTTGCGGTCGGCTGACAAACATTAAACGCGTGGCTACTCCTCTTTCCATGAGCGTAGATGGTCGACTACTGGCGCGACTTCCCCGCTGGCCCCGACCCGCCGAACCAGATACACGTCGTCACCGAGATCACGCGTGGCGGTCGTAACAAGTACGAGTACAAGGCGAAGCAGGGCGTCTTCGTCCTAGACCGCGTCCTCTACACCTACTACCCCTGCGACTACGGCTTCATCCCCCAGACCCTCGACGACGACGGCGACCCCCTCGACGTGGTCCTCCTCATAAACGAGCACACCTTCACCGGCTGCGTCACCGTGGCGCGCCCCGTCGCCAACATAAGGATGTGGGACGACGGCGTCCTAGACGACAAGATAATCGCCGTCAGCACCACCGACCCCTTCTACAGGCACATAAAGAGCCTCCCCGACATCCCGAAGAGCATGATAGACGAGCTCAACTACTTCTACAACAACTACAAGAGGCCCGAGAACAAGGAGACGAAGGTCGAGATGTGGAACGACGTCGACGAGGCGAAGGCACTCATCGAGGCGTCCCAGAAGAGGTTCTGGGACAACTACGCCAAGCTCAAGTCGTGACCCCAGAAAGACATTAATCGCCTGCCGTCGGCTATGGTCCTAGGTGCGCGTTTTGGACCACGAGCGCGAGCTACTCATGATTCCGGGACCCACGATGGTCTCACCCAGGGTCCTCAGGGCCCTAGCCAAGCCGATCCTAAGCCACGGCGCGGCTGAGTTCACAGAGGCATACACGGAGACCCTCAGGCTCCAGAAGAGCCTATTCATGACGAGCGGGACGCCGTTCCTCATCTCGGGGAGCGGGACACTCGGCATGGAGGCAGCCGCCGCCAACCTCGTCGAGAATGGGGACAGGGTCCTCTGCATAGAGAACGGCTTCTTCGGCGAGAAGTGGCAGGAGATAGTACCCGGCCACGGCGGAGTCGCCGACCGCCTCACCTTCGAGTGGGGCAAGGCGGTCGACCTCAAATTGGTGAAGGAGAGGCTCGGCAAGGGAGGCTACAAGGCCGTCTTCGTCGAGCACGTCGACACCAGCACGGGGATAGGGAACCCCATCGAGGAAATCGGTAAGCTGGTCAAGGGCACCGACGCCCTCTATGTTGTAGACAGCGTCTGCGGCATAGGCGGCATGCCCCTCAAGATGGACGAGTGGGGCATCGACTTCTGCCTCAGCGGCAGCCAGAAGGCAATCGGCGCCCCGCCGGGGCTGAGCCTCTTCTGCCTCAACGAGAAGGCGTGGAAGGCCATCGAGGCGCGCAAGACGCCCATCGCCGACTACTACACCAACCTCAAGCGGTGGCGCCCCATAATGGAGGACCCGAAGAAGTACTTCGCCACCCCCGCCACGGGTATGGTCCTCGGCATGCTCGAAGCGCTGAAGATCATACACGAGGAGGGGCTGGAGGCGCGCTGGAAGAGGCACGCACTCTTCAGCAAGGCCTTCCAGGCCGGCATCAAGGGCATGGGTCTGACGAGCTTCCCCGACGAGAAGAGCCTCGCCCACACCCTGAGCGTCCCCAAGCTGCCGGAGTCGGTGAAGGGCAGCGAGTTCCGCGCCGCGATCGGTAAGTTCAACGTGATAACCGCGGGCGGCCTCGGGGCAGTCGCCGACAAGACGATACGCGTCGGCCACATGGGCAGCGATATGGTGAACGACATCACCGCCACCCTCTCCGCGATGGAGATGGCGCTCCACCAGCTCGGCTACGTAAAGGAGCCGGGGGCGGGCGTAGGCGCGGCGATGAAGGTCTTCGCCAAGGCGTAGACCCCACCAACATCCCTTTAATCGACGTTCTAAGCCCACAACGAGGGGCTAGTTTCCCTTCTTGGCTATCCTTCGCGTCAGGTACTTCCTCGCCTCGTCTATGAGGAGGACGGCTGGCGCCAACAGGCTCAGGGCTAGCCAGTCCGCCGGTGCCAGAGCCGCGGTGCCGAAGATGGGCTGGAGGAACGGCGCGTAGACGATCAGGGCGAGCAGCGCCAGCTCGGCGAGTATACCGATGGGTATCCACTTGTTGCTGAAGGGGTTAGACTTGATCGCCGAGTGGAGGCCGACGCGTGTCGAGATGAGGTTCCCGAGCTGCCCCATCATGATGCCGACCATCACTGCAGTCGTGCCCATCGCGTACACACGTGGATCGGCTATCGTGGCGGCGCCGTAGTGCCAGCCTCCCCGCCCCCAGACATTGAAGGCATACAACACCGCGATGGAACCGACTATCGCGCCGATGATCGCTGCTCTCCCGAGAGTCTCGCCGCCCATCAGCTTGACGCTTCTCGCCCTCGGCGGCCTCTCAAGAACATCCGACTCGGGGGGCTCCGTGATGAGGGCGAGGGAGACGGGTATCTCCAGGAGCAGGTCGATGGCAAGGACCTGAATTACTAGGAGCGGAAGTGGGATGCCGAGGATGATGAACGCGACGAAGGTGACGAGCTCGGCGAAGTTGTGGGTGTAGACGTAGTAGACGAACTTGCGAAGGTTGTCGTAGGTCGCTCTACCGAGCCTGAGCCCCTCGACGATCGAGGTGAAGTCGTTATCGAGGAGCACCATGTCCGCGGACTCACGCGCCACGTCGGTGCCGCCAGCCCCCATGGCGATGCCCACGTTAGCCTCGATAAGGGCGGGGGAGTCGTTTACACCAACGCCAGTCACCGCGACCGACTCACCCTTCGCCATTAAGGCGCTCACCACCCTCAGCTTATGCTCAGGCGTCGTCCTGGCGAACACTATCTCAGGGGTGTCGAGCACCTTCGATAGCTCGTCGTCGCCCATCCTGTTTAACTCAGAGCCCGTCACTGCGACGTGCTTCGTGTCGGAAATTATGCCTACCTTCCTTGCCACGGCCTCGGCGGTGAGCTCGTGGTCGCCCGTGATCATGATGACCCTGACTCCGGCCCTCTTTGCCTGACGGACGGCGGCCTCCGTTTTCGGCCGTGGCGGATCGCGGAGGGCGGCGAGTCCGAGGAATGTCATCTCGGTCTCGCCAAGCTCCGATTTCGCCTCCACCCCCGGGGATAGCTCCCTCGACGCCATGGCGAGGACCCTGTACCCGTCGGAGGCGAAGCCGGTAATCTGGCGGGTAACCTCATCCCTCATCCCCTCGCTGAGCGGCTCGGTCTTCCCACCATAGAAGATTGAGGTGCAGCGGGTAAGAACGTCGTAGCATGAGCCCTTCGTGTAGGCTTTCAAGCCCCCATCGGCGGAGCCGTGGATGACGGTCATCATCCTCCTCGCCGAGTCGAAGGGGAGAAGCCACGTGCGCGGGCTCTCAACGACGGCGGCGACGGCGTTAAAGTCGCCCTTGCCCGCGAAGACGAGGAATGCGCCGTCCGTGGGATCCCCGAGAACGGCCCAGCGCCCTATCCTGTCCGTCGGGGCGACGAGCTTCGCGTTCGTGCAGAAGGCGGAGACCTCGAAGAGGCTAACGAGGTGTGGCCTCTCCTGGGGATTGATGCGTCTGCCCTCGACGGTGACGAAGCCATCGGGGCTGTACCCGTCCCCGGTGACCTCGAAGACCTTCCCCGCTGCCCAGAGCTTCTCCACCATCATCTCCCCGCTTGTGATCGTCCCCGTCTTGTCGACGCAGAGGACGGTCATGGAGCCGATGGTCTCGATTGCTGATAGGCGCTTGACGACGACGTTCCTCTTCGCCATGCCGAGGGCGGTGATGGCTAGACTCAGCGAGACCGTGAGCTGGAAGCCCTCGGGGACGAGGCTTATCATCACGCCGATGGCGAAGAGTATGCTCTCGATGACGGTGAGGTTGACAAAGGTCTTGGCGACGAGGAAGAAGAGGGCGCCCACGGCAACGGAGAGGACGAGGTTGAGCTTCGCCGTCCTGTCGATGTCCCTCTGCAGGGGGCTGAGGGGGTCCTCGATCTGGCTCGAGAGGGCGACTATGCGACCGAACTGGGTGTCCTTCCCAGTCGTGAGGACGACGCCCCTCGCCACGCCGGAGACCATAGTGGTGCCCGCGAAGAGGAGGTTCTGGTACTCCACCGAGCTGCTTACTGTCATCCCCGGCGTCATGTCGACGAAGCGCCTCAACGCCTCCGACTCACCGGTGAGGATCGAGTTGTCAACCGAGACCTCGAAGGCGCTGACGAGGCGGAGATCTGCGGGGACCCTGTCGCCCTCGTCGAGGACCACGACGTCCCCCGGAACGACATCAATTACCTCGATCTCTACCTCGACACCGTTGCGGAGGACCTTGGCCTTCGTCGGTATCATCTTTGTGATGGTCTGGACTGCCTGCTCGGCTCGGTACTCCTGGAAGATGCTGAAGGCGACGTTTATGACGACGACTGCCAGTATCGCGGCGCCCATCTGCACCGAGCCGGGGTCACTGTAGGCGTACCCGCTGAAGAAGCTGAGGGCCGAGGCGAATAGTAGGAGCAGGTTAAAGGCGTTCCTGATCTGGAGGATCGTCCTGCTAGTCAGGCTCCTCTTCTTTGCTGAGGGGAGCTTGTTGGGGCCGTACTTCTGTATCCGGGTCTCTGCCTCCTCCGCGGTCAGCCCATCTGGGCCCGACTGGAGGCGCCCGTAGACCTCATCTACCCTAGATAAGGCGTATTCGTCGTAGCCAGACTTCTCCCCCACCCACCCTCCCTCCCTGACCTTCTATCTAACCCTGCTTGGCCTCTCCCCCCACATCAGACTCTGAATTGAACATGATTAATCATTTTAATTGATTTGACTACCGGTGCCGGCCTGGCACCTAGTCTAAAAGACTGGGCCGAGTTACAACTCGGTCTTGGGGCACGTCAGCTTGGCGAGCAACTCGTCCGCCGCCTTCGCCTCGAGCTTTATAGTGAAGAGGTTGCCGGGCGTCCTCAGCTTGAGCTTCGTGACCTCACCGAGCTTCTTTACCTTGCACTCACTCGCCTTCTCAGATAGCTTGAGGAACTCGTCTGCGTTTGTGATCTCTTTCGGCATGTACGTGCCACCGTGTCTTGACAAGAGGGATGGAGGCTAATATTTAGCCTTTCGGTCGGGGTCAGACCTCGAACTCGTCGTTCATGTTTGGGGCGGTGGCCTTGAGGCCCAGCTCGTCCTGCGCCCACTGTGCGAGGTAGTCGCAGCTGTCGGGCTCGCCGTGGATGACGTAGATGTGCGGCTTCCCCTTCAGCCCCTTTATGAAGTTCTGGAGGGGGGTCGCGCCCGTGTGGCTGCTGAAGTCGAAGTGGCGCACCTTGGCGAGGACCTTCTCGTCCTTCTCCGCGACGTTGAAGGTGCCCTGCTCTAGGAGCTTGGAGCCGCCGGTGCCGGGGACCTGGAAGCTGACGAGGAAGACCGCGTTCTCTGGGCGGAAGCCGAGCTTCTCCATGTAGAAGATGGCTGTGCCTCCCTGGAGCATGCCGCTGGGGGCGACGATTACGTTCGCCTGGCTCAGGGCCTTGCGCCTGTCCCGCCAGCCGCGGACCTCCTGCGCCCTCATGCACGCCTGCTCGAAGGCGGCGGGGGTCTTCACCGCCTCCTGCCTGTCGAGGAGGATGCGGTCCACCGCGCGTGCCATGCCGTCGAGGACTATGTTGCCCTCGAAGCCGTGGGCGTGGAGTATGCTGAACATCTCCTGGCTCCTGCCGACCGCGAAGGCGGGGACGAGTACCTTGCCGCCGCCGTTTACGACGTCCTTGACGGCCTTGACGAAGTCGGCCTCGAGCTGCTTCCTCTCGGGGTGCTCGTGGGTCGCGTATGTGGATTCTATGATGACGGCGTCGTACTTCTTCTTGGGGACCTTGGCGGCTGTGCATAGCCTCGTCTCGATCGTGTTGAAGTCGCTCGTGTAGAGGATGTTCTTGCCGTTCACCTCTATGTCGACCATCGCCGAGCCGGGGATGTGCCCCGCGTTCAGTAGGTTGAAGTTGATGTCCTTGAGCTTGACCTCCTGCCCGTAGGCGAGGTCGTTCCTCTGCTTCAGCATGTTATCGAGCTCGATGTACTCGAACGGGAGGTAGTAGTTGTTGAGCTTGATCATGTCCTCGATGAGTATCTTCGAGATGTCGGCCGTCGTGGCCGTGCAGAAGAGTGGCTTCTTCTCGCTGAGGTAGAACATGGGGGTGCCCCCGCTGTGGTCGAGGTGCGCGTGCGCCAAGACTATGCCGTCGAGGTCCTTCGCCCTGACGTGGGCGGGGAACTCGGTGGGCTCACCCACCTTGACCCCGTATTCGAGTAGTAATTTCGCCTCATTCGACTGAAGGAGGATCGCATTACGGCCTACCTCATGGGTTCCACCCATGAATCCTAACTTTACCATTGCTATCTATACCTAACCTAGGCAACGAAGCGACCCGCATTATCGGG
>JAUYEB010000067.1 GCA_030691555.1 Candidatus Bathyarchaeota archaeon | reverse complement strand
ATCGTGTTACCGGCCTCGCCGATGACGACGGCCTCGTAGTAGAAGCCTCCTAGGAGGAAGGTCGAAGCGGGCTTCTCCCTCTGTATCCAGCCCAGGGAGGCGGTAAGGTAGGGCGACTGCTCGTTCTGGAAGTTGATTGCGGTCGTAGGATCGAACTCTTCGGGCTTGCCCTCAGCCAGGTAGGCCGTCCTCATCGTCTCCTCGACGAGGGGCAGCGAGTCGGCGATGGGTGTGAAGTATGTGATCCTCACGCCGCTCTTCGCGCACAGGCGAGTCGTGTAGCCGAGTATGCTGATCCCGGCGAGTGTCTGCGGTCCGTTCAGTTGGTTGTTGAGTGTCTGCTGACCTAGGCCCGTCGAGTAGTAGACGGGTTTTCCCATCTCCGCGGCCCTACCTATCGCTTCGGGTATGGCCGCGACGGCTGGGAAGGTGCGGGCATTGATCTTCATCCCGCCCTTGGCCAATCTCATGTAGGCGTAGAAGAGAGCGAAGGAAACTATCAGCAGTATCAGCGCAACGAACTTGGTGTCTAGAACAATCCATACTCCCATTCGCTTTTTTCACCATTCGTTTTCAATTCACCGTAAAAGGCTCTAACGCCCTCTCACGGGGGAAGTCACCCCCGCTAGTACATGGGCGGAACTACAGCCTATGCTAGCTTGAGAGAACGTGTTCCCTTTTACCGGCTAGATAGTCCAGTAACATAGATTCATATTTAATACTTCCCAGTTAAAACTCACATTTTCCCTCTAAAATGAGGAGTCACTGGGGATTTTCCGAATCGTTTGTGATCATGCATAGTAAATACCATTCAGCGTTTTCTTCAGCTTAATCAAGTCAGGCTTTCATCTAGTTACGGGTTCATCACCGCCATATTCTTTTCCGACTCACTTTATTCTAATCAGGTATATCGTTGAGGTGAGGGTGGGGAATTTTATACCGGGGTGAAGCTTCTCCTGATCCATGGTTGTAGGCGTTGTCCCCTCGCCTGAGGAGCACCTCGGCTACGGGGTGGGGGAGGATCGGAAGCTCGCCGACTGGCCGGAGATAGTCGATTACTTCGGGAAGGTGGCCGCGGCGTCGGGCAGGGTTAGGGTGGAGGAGCTCGGTGAGACGACGGAGGGGAACCCCTTCATCTTGGCTACCATCTCCGCGCCGGAGAACCTGAGCAGGCTCGATGACCTGAGGAGGATGCAGGCGAGACTCAACGACCCCTCGGGGGTCGCCGCGGACGAGGCCGAGGGGCTGGTGAGGGAGGGGAGGACGATCGTGCTGATCACGTGCAGCATCCACTCGACGGAGGTCGGGGGGAGCCAGATGAGCATAGAGCTCCTCCACAGGCTGGCCACGGGGGAGGACGCGGAGGTGAGGGAGATACTGGAGAACGTGGTCCTGCTGCTGGTTCCTTCGCTCAACCCGGATGGGCACGGGCTCGTCTGCGAGTGGTACGGGCGGTACCTCGGCACGGAGTACGAGGGGACTAGCCCGCCGATGGTCTACCACAGGTACGCCGGCCACGACAACAACCGTGACTGGTTCATGTTCGCCCTCCGGGAGACGAGGCTGACCGTGGAGAAGGTGCATAACCTCTGGCACCCCCAGATAGTCTACGACATCCACCAGATGGGGCAGAAGGGGCCCCGTCTCTACGTGCCGCCGTACATCGACCCGATAGACCCGAACGTGGACCCGGTCATCGCCAGCGGGACGAGCTTCATGGGACTGACGATGGCCGACGCGCTGACCACCGCCGGGAAGAGTGGCGTGAACGTCCACTGGGAGTTCGACGGCTGGACGCCCGCGAGGGCCTACCAGCACTACCACGGCGGGATACGGATACTCAGCGAGGCCGCGAGCGCCGACATCGCCAGCCCCGTCGAGGTGAAGGCGGAGGAGCTAGAGGGGGAGAGGGGCTTCAAGCCCCGCGAGGCGAGGTGGAGCCACGTGATGCCCTGGAGGGGCGGGAGGTGGAGCCTCCGCGACATCGTCGACTACGAGCTCATAGCCGCGATGGCGCTGCTCGGGAACGCGGCGAAGCACAGGGAGCGGTGGCTGAGGGGGAGCCTAGAGATTGGGAGGAGGGCGCTGAGCCCCGAGGGGGGACCCTACGCCTTCGTCGTCCCGAGGGAGCAGACGGACCCGGGGGTCGCCGGGGAGCTCCTCGATGTCCTCGCGACTGGGGACGTGCGCCTCTACGAGGCCGCGGAGCCGTTCACGGCCGACGGCATCAAGTACCCAAAGGGCAGCGTGGTGATCCCAGTCGCCCAGCCCTACGGTAGGTTCGCCAAGACGATGCTGGAGAAGCAGGTGTACCCGGACCTGAGGAAGAACCAGAGCGACCCGCCCGAGGTCCCCTACGACGTCACGGCGCAGACCCTCGGCCTCCAGATGGGGGTCAACGTCGTCCAGGTGAGGGACAAGTTCGAGTGCAGGCTTGAGCCGTTGCGGCTACGTAAACCAAGGGGAACGGTTCACGGCGCGGGGAAGCCCTACTATCTGTTCCCCTCGGAGCGCCTATCCTCGACGAGGGCCGCCAACATGCTCCTCCGGAAGGGGCTCAAGCTCTACAGGGCGCAGGGCTGGGAGGAGGTCGAGTCGGGGGAGTTGAAGCCAGGGGCCTTCATCGTGGAGTCTGCGAAGGGAGTCGAACAGGACTTGAAGGAGGCGTGCCGCCTCGGCGTCGACTTCCACGGTGTGGACGAGCTGCCCGAGGTGGCGTTCGAGGTCGTCAAGCCCAGGGTCGGCGTCTACAGGGCTTGGCTGCCCAACGCGGACGAGGCGTGGCTGCGCATGGTCCTAGAGGAGTACGGCTTCGAGTACAGGTCCCTGACCCCCCAGGAGGTGAGGCAGGGCGGCCTTGCGGGGCAGATCGACGTCCTGATCCTGCCCGACATGGGGCGGGATCAGATGGTCGATGGGATGAAGGCCGTCAAGGGCGCTGACCCGAAGCGGTACGAGGCGATGTACAGGGTGGGCCTCGGGGAGGAGGGCACCAAGGCGGTACTGGAGTTCCTGGGGGAGGGGGGGAGCGTCATAGCCCTCAACAGGGCGTCCGGCTACGCCATCAAGGACCTGATGGTCGGCGCCGAGAACCCGCTGGAGGGGCTGAAGGAGCAGGAGTTCTACATACCCGGCAGCATACTGAGGGTGACCCTGGACGAGACCCACCCCGTGGCCTTCGGGTACCCGAGGGAGGCGGCGGTCTACTTCATCTCGGGCCCAGCCTTCAAGGTGAAGGGGGGCTACGAGGTGGCGAAGTACCCCGAGGCGAATCCGCTGTTGAGCGGTTGGATACTCGGGGAGAAGCAGCTGCGGGGGCTCGCGGCGGTCGCCGACTTCGCCGTCGGTCGGGGGAGGGTGGTCCTCTTCGGGTTCCCGCCCCACTTCAGGAACCAGGCTAGGGGGACCTTCAGGATGCTCTTCAACGCAATCTTCTACTGCGCGAGCGGGGCGTAGCGTCCCCTCGTGGGTAGGCCGGGTTTTCCTTACGCGTGGCGTACCTTATGGATTTTTTTTTTTGTGTTTGTGGGAGAAATCTCTGATGCGTGGGGTATTGTTTGGGAGGGGGGATCGGGGGTTTACTCCTCGATTATCTCCACGTTGGCCCTGGGGACGGTCGCGGTCGTCCCGTCGCTGAGCTTGACCGTGAGCACGCGCACCATGCTCTCGGACTCCATGGCCTGCAGCTCGACGGGCAGGTGGTCGACGACGCCGATGGCGCCGAAGTAGGGCTGGCGGATGATCCTGACGGGCGTCCCGGGGACCATGCCCATCGCGAAGGTGTCTCCCTTCTCCTCGCCCTTCTGCTCGTGGGGGATGATTATCTCCGGCCTCAGGACGCCTGCCCTGATCTGGGTGGCGCCGTTGACGCAGGCGAGGTACCCTTCGAAGCTCTTGAGGAGCTTGAATGTGGTGGCGCTCATGTTCATCTTCCCGAAGCCCTCGGTGATGATGAGGGTGATGCCCACCTCCTCCTGCCCCGTGATGGCGACGCCGATCTCCTGACCCGTGAAGGTCGTGAGGTCCTGGTGGCGGACGCCGCCGACGACGACGGCTGAGACGCCTACCTGGGCCGCCTTCTTCATGGCGTCGAGGGTGACGAGGGAGCC
>JAUYEB010000114.1 GCA_030691555.1 Candidatus Bathyarchaeota archaeon | reverse complement strand
GGACACCCTCCCCCACGAGTGGGCCGAGATGAAGGCCTACTCATTCGGCGAGACGAAGATACCCGCCAAGTACAAGGAGCTCATGGGGCTAGCCATAGCCGCCTCGATAAAGTGCCCATACTGCATCCACTTCCACACACGCGCCGCGAAGATGCAGGGCGCGACAGACGAGGAGATCGCGGAGACCGCCTTCCTCACGAGATTCACGACCGGGTGGAGCTCCATCCTACACGCCTCGAACATCGACCTCGAAGACTTCAAGAAGCAATTCGCCGAGGTCGAGAAGCACATGAGCAAAAACCCGAAATGAGGACGCTACGCTAACCCGAGCCAAAACCGGGACTCACGCCCGTCCCGGGAAATTTTTTCCCATAAGTATCGCCGTACGTAAGCCGTCACCCAGACGCCACCTCCACGGGGGAAAAGCCATATCCACCCCGCCCCTCCCTACACACCCAAGGGACCCAAGTGAACCAGAACGAGTCGATCACCCGGAGAAGAAGGGAGCTCCTGAAGGAGGCCGAGCGCCGCGGATTCGAGACCATCGTCCTCCTCAACGAGGTGGTCAATCAGAACCCCGGCAACTTCATCTACCTCTGCCCAGACGGCGTCGGCGACGAGCACCAGAGCCTAGTGCTCAGCGTCAACGGCGAGGTCACCCTCGTCTGCCCCCACTGGGGCGCGAAGGCCGCCGAGGAGAGCGGCAAGTACACACGGGTCGTCGCCGTGAGGCAGGAGAAGGGCCACCACATGAGGGGGACACAGGTCGCCCTCACAGGCCACAACCCCGACAGGATCTGCTTCGACCTCAGCACCATGAGCAGCCAGTTCGCCTACGCCCTATCCGACACCCTCCACACCAAGATCGACCCCAAGCGGGACCTCAGCGACCACATCTTCACGATGAGGAGCATCAAGGACGACTACGAGGTCTCAGAGATCAGGCGCGCCATAAACATCACCGAGAACGCCGTCTACGAACTCATCCAGGGCGCCGTCCCCGGCGCCGACACGTGGAGGCTAAAGAAGCGCCTAGACGCCCGCCTCATAGAGCTCGGCGCCCTCGACCACAGCTTCGACTCCACCATCAGCTTCTGCAGGGGCCCGAGGAGACCCTACGGGACGGTGAAGCACCGGGACATGCTCAGCGTCGACGTCGGCGTCCGCGTCGAGTCCGGGTACTGCAGCGACATGGGGCGCACCTGGCCCGTCACCCTCGACGCCGAGGCGAAGGACTTCCTCGACCGCGTCGTCAGGGTCCAGAGGGAGGGAGTCAAGCACATCCGCGAGGGCGTCTCCGGCAACGAGGTCCTCCGCCACGCCAACACCCTACACGAGGAGGCCGGCTTCGAGCCCACACCCCGATGCGGCCACCAGATCGGCCTCGACGTCCACGACTACACCATGCCCTACGCCACAAACTTCGGCTCCATAGAGACAGACGCCCAGCCCCTCAAGGCGGGGATGACCCTCACATACGAACCCATCAGGGTCGACGCCAAGCTGGGCATGAGGAGCCACGTCGAGGACATCGTCCTCGTCACCAAGGGCGAACCCGTCGTCCTCAACCAGATGCCATGGGACGCCGTCTTCTAGCCGGGTAACGGTTATCAGCCCCACCGACCGCCTTATTGCAGGTGTAAGCAATGCCAGTCGACGCAGTCATCAAGAACGGCACGCTAGTCCTCCCCTCCGGCCTCTGGGAGGGGAGCCTCGTCATCGACGAGGGCAGGATCATCGGCGTAATGAAGTCGGGCGAGCCCAAGGCGGACAGGGTCATAGACGCCCTCGGCAAGTTCGTCCTCCCCGGGATGGTGGACATGCACGTCCACCTAAGGGACCCGGGCAACCCCGACAGGGAGAACTTCGAGTCGGGCACACGCGCCGCGGCGGCGGGGGGCGTCACCTCGGTCATGGACATGCCCAACACCGTCCCCGCGACCGTCACCGTGAAGGCGTTCGAGGAGAAGAAGGCGATAGCGTCTAGGAAGTCGCTCGTCGACTTCGGCATCGTCGCCGGGGCCGGCGAGGTGCCCGAGGAGGAGCTTCGCGGCCTCGCCAAGGTCGGCGCCGTGGCCTACAAGAGCTTCATGATCGCCCGCTTCAAGGAGCTCGCGGCCGACGACTGGCAGCTGAGGAAGAACTTCGCGATAATCGCCGACGAGGGGCTCCCCTGCCTGATCCACGCGGAGAACCAGGTGATAGTCGACAGGGGGGCGGCCGAGGCGAAGAGGCTCGGGCGCGTCGACCCGATGGCCCACGGCGAGTTCCGCCCACCGATAGCCGAGGCGGAGGCCGCGAGCCGCGCGCTCATGTTCGCGGAGGAGGCGGGCATGCACCTGCACGTCTGCCACATCACGGCGAGTGATGTCGTCGACGTCCTCGAGGAGGCACAGATCAGGGGAGTCGACGCCACAGGCGAGACCTCCACCAACTACCTGCTCATGAACGAGGAGACCATGAAGGAGAGGGGTCCCTACGCGAAGGTCGACCCGCCCCTCAGGACGGAGGCCGACCAGGCCCGCCTCTGGGACGCCCTCAACGACGGCGTCATCGACGTCCTCGCCAGCGACCACGCCCCCTACACCAAGGAGGAGAAGGAGAAGGGGTGGAAGAACATCTTCGACGCCCCGAGCGGAGGCGTCGTCATAGAGACGACGCTCCCCCTCATGCTGAACGCCGTCAACGACGGGATGATCGGGCTGGAGCGCCTAGTCGAGGTCTTCAGCACCAACCCGGCGATGATCGACGGCGTCTACCCGAATAAGGGCGGCCTGAACATCGGCGCCGACGCCGACGTGGTCATAGTCGACATGGAGAAGCCCTTCAAGATCAGGGGCGAAGACCTGAAGACGATCCAGAAGATCACCCCCTACGAGGGCATAGAGGGGGTCGGTGCGCCGGTGATGACCATGCTCCGCGGCACCGTCATCTACGAGGACGGGCAGGTCATCGGCAAGCCTGGCTACGGCAAGTGGCTCCGCCCCATCGACGAGTTCTAGCCTCTCTCCACATCCCCGTTTGAGTTTAGTCTGTTTTACAAGCTTCGTATTGGTACTAACAGTGCGCTTTTTGCACAGATCGGGGCGTGAATGACGCTCCATTATGGCTTGTTTCGGTCAGGGAAGCGATATTCCGGGTTTTTTAGGGGTACTCCCTCCCCTATTTTGTTCTCTTTGAGGGGTAGCGTCTTGGAGGGCTCTCTGGCGCGTCTGCTGGAGCGTCCTGTGGGGATGGGGCCGCAGGACGCCGTCTCGGCCCCCACCGTCGACGCCAGCGGCCTCGACACCCTCGTCGACTCACGTACCCCGCCGAACCCCGTCGAGGAGCTCAGGAAGAGGGGGCACAACGTCAAGGTCGTCGAGGAGGGGCCCGGCCTAAGCTACTTCGCTAGGCCCTCGGCGATACTCATCGAGGGGCGGAGGCTAGGGAGGCGTGGACCTCTACCGGAGGTCGACAGCCCTCGGGTTCTAGCCGGGAAGGGTCTATAACCGCCCGTCCCGCATCCTCAGTCGATGGTGAAGAGGGCAATCGTCCAGATAGACGAGGAGAGGTGCAACGGCTGCGGCCTATGCGTCCCCAGGTGCGCCGAGGGGGCCCTCAAGATCGTCGACGGTAAGGCGAGGCTCGTGAGCGATGTCTACTGCGACGGGCTCGGCGCCTGCCTCGGCACCTGCCCGCGGGACGCGATAAGGGTCACCGAGAGGGAGGCCCCAGCCTTCGACGAGGAGGCCACGAAGGAGTACCAGGAGTCCCAGAGGCCCAGACACAGATCCCGGCTAAGGAACTGGCCCGTCCAGCTAAACCTCGTGAACCCCCGGGCCCCTTTCTTCCAGGGCGCGGAACTCCTCATAATGTCCGACTGCGTCCCCGTCGCAGCCCAGACTGGCAGGGCACACTCCTCAAGGAGCAGGTCGTCCTCGTCGGGTGCCCCAAGTTCGACGACGTCCCCGCCTACCTCGACAAGCTCACCGACATATTCAGGCACAACGACATCAAGCGCGTCACCATCGTCCACATGGAGGTCCCCTGCTGCTCCGGCCTGGCTGGACTCGTCGGCAAGGCGATCAAAGACGCGGGCAAGACGACTCCACTGGAGAGGCTCGTCCTCAGCGTCGAGGGAGAGCTAGAGTAGGCTGCTAGTAGCGATTCGAAGGCGAACCCCACCTGCCAGGTGATATATACTTTATTTATATGAAGGGGAAAGTTGATTGTGGTGGACGAATGAACAAGATCACTGTCAAGTGCCCCAACTGCGGGCACGTGTATGAGACCCTCGAGGGGCCGTTCCAGATGGCGAACTGCGAGAAGTGCCACACCAAGTTCGATAAGATCAAGAACAGGGTAAATGAGACTGCCCCAAAGCAGTAATTCACCGGACCAATTTTTAGCGCACAGCACCAGCGCATTTGATTCTATTTACGAGTAAGAATCTCTCGCTTGACCGAGTCTAATAGATGGTGGGATCGGTGAGATTTGAACCCGCCATACCCTGG
>JAUYEB010000044.1 GCA_030691555.1 Candidatus Bathyarchaeota archaeon | reverse complement strand
TTTCCTCTTAATCCCTATCATTGATCTGTCTCCAAAATCCTTTAGAGTCAAATATCGCGGTTCCCAGAGTTTTCAGCGATGCCTCGGAACAAGGTCGTCGAAGTCGGCGGCACCAGGTACACGGTGCGTGGCCTAACCTTTGAGGAGTTGGTGGTGCTGGGCTCCGCGGACGCCGAGAGCAAGGAGAGCAGGGAGGTCGTCGCCGAGGTCCTGTCCCAGTGCCTCATAGAGCCCAAGCTGGGGCGAGACGAGATAGCGGCCCTCGACGACAAGGTCCTCGCATCGCTCGTGATGGAGGTGCTCGACATAGCGAAGGGTAGCCTCTCCGAGATGGGCTTTGTCCCCATGGCCCCCGACAAGGGTCCGCCGAGCGGCTGGATAGCCTGACCCGTGTCGATGGTCGGAGACCACGGCGAGCCGCGTCAGGGCCTGGATGAGGTTAGAATATTGTCACTTGAGCTTCTTCCTCGCCCAGGCGGCTAGTTCGTTGGCCGTTGGGAACCAGACACCGCCCGCCTCCTTCGCCTCCGAGACGAGCCTCTCCAGCACCTTGAGGCGGCTCACCCTCCCTATGCACTCGGGGTGGCACGTGAGGCCGAAGTATCTGCCGAGCTCGTGGAGCCCCTCCCACTCGGGCTTCCAGAGCCCGTAGACCTCCCCGGGGCTCCTCCTGTCCATCTCGAAGTGGGGCCAGTCGTCGAGGAGCCACTCGACGGGGAGCTCGACGAGCCCCGTCTCCGCGCCGTTGTGCCTCAGCATGTACGGCATGTCCTCGTCCATCATGTTGCTGCTGTACTTGAAGCCGAGGCGCCTCATGTGGTTGATGCTACGCTCCCCGAACATCCAGTAGGGGGCCCTGTAGCCCTGGGGCTTGACGCCGACGCGCTCAAGCGCGGCGAGGCTCCGCCCCCAGACCTCCGCCTCCTTCTCCGCGGACAGCTCCGTCATCTTCTCGTGGGCGTAGCTGTGGGCCGCCACCTCGTGGCCGCGGCTGATGATCTCGGCGAGCGAGTCCGGGTGGTTGTCGCATGTCCACCCCGGCGTGAAGAACGTGGTCTTGATCTCGAGCCTGTCGAGGAGGTCCAGTATCCTGGGGACGGCGACGCGTGGCGCGTACCGCCCCTTGCTCAGCGATGATAGATCGTCGGGGGTCTTCCAGGTCTCGGCGCTCGAGGCGTCGTAGTCGAAGCTGAGGAAGAAGCAGCTCCTGTACCCCTTCGGCCAGAATCCCATCAGTTCACCGGGGAGGATAAGCGGTCGGCTCCGGATTTGAAGCCTTCGGGGGATGGAAACCCTCAATTCCCCCGCCCTCGGAGTGGATTGGGATGGCTAACGGCGCCCCGCTTCGCCTCCTATTGACCCGTCTGCTGGCGCTAACGAACGGCGAGCCGGTCGAGGTGGAGGCGCTACACGGCTCCCTGCGCATCACGTCGGAGGCCTTCGACGCCACGCTGCGGCAGCTCGTCGACGAGGGGCTCGTATCCATCGGGGGCGAGTCGATCTCTCTTGATCTTGACCAGAGGTTGGGCGTCGCCGTGAAGGCGGTTGAGGCGGGCGCCGACCCGGAGACCGTCAGCAGGGGCCTCGGCTGGCTGGAGTTCGAGGAGCTAGCCGCGAAGGTCCTCGAGGCGAACGGCTTCCGCGTGTTGCGCCGCTTCAGGTTCATGGCGGAGGGGAGGAGGTGGGAGCTGGACCTACTCGCGGCCCGTGCACCCTACCTCGTCTGCGGCGAGTGCAAGCACTGGGGCAAAGGCATCGGGAACAAGACCGCGAGGGGGATAATAGAGACGCACCTAGAGAAGACGGGGGTGTTCGCCGGGCACATCGACGGGCTGAGGGAACGGATCGGGATCGATGGGTGGTCGAAGGCTGTAATCGTCCCCATGGCGCTGACCCTCTCGGCGACCCCGATGGAGATATATCGGCGAGTACCCTCGGTCTCCGTCCTTGCCCTGCCCAGCTTCATCAGCGAGTTTGACGGCCAAATCGAGCGTCTAGCAAACTTCAGGGTAGAACTCCAGCCACTGGCCCCCGAGCCAAAACAAACGGTCCTCAAAAAGAGGGCTGTCAGCGGCTCCAGGCGAGCTCGCCGTTGATGATGACCTTCTCCACCTTCGTCTTGAGCTCGAGAGGGTCTCCGCTTAGGATGCGTATGTCGGCGTCCTTTCCCTTCTCGAGGCTGCCGACGCGGTCGCCTACTCCTATGATCTCGGCGGCGTTGATGGTTATCGCCTTCAAGGCCTCATCGTAGGGCAGGCCTTCCCGGCAGGCGAGGCCGGCGCAGATGGGGAGGAACGCTATGGTGCTCCCGACGGCGTCGGTCATGATGGCGAAGTGGACCCCCGCGTCGTGGAGGGCCTTGGGCGTCTCGAAGCTGAGTTCCCTCATCTCCCACTTGCCGCGGGCGGTGAGGCTCGGCCCCCAGACTGCGGGGATTTTCTTCTCGGCGAGCCACTTGGCTACCCTGTGCCCCTCGGTGGCGTGCTCCCAGCTCATCTTGAGGCCGAACTCCTCGCAGATCCTGACCGCCGTGGCGACATCGTCGGCCCTGTGGGCGTGCGCTCTGAGGGGGATCTGCTTCTTCACCACGGGCAGGAGCGCCTCGAGCCTCGGGTCCCTCTCAGGCATCTTTATGGGGTCATTCTGCGCTGTCGCCGATTCCTTCTTCTCCGCGTAGAGGAGCGCCCTGTTCAGCCACTCCCTGAGGAGGGCGGCGACGCCCATGCGGGTGCTCGGCATCTTCTTGAGTTCGACGCCGTAGACGCGTCGGGGATTCTCCCCGAAGGCAATCTTCATCCCCGATGGGTTCTTGAGTATCATCTCGTCGACGGTGACCTTGGGGGCAGTCTTCACGATGACTCCCGTCCCTCCGATGACGTTGGCGCTCCCCGGCAGGATCTGGGCCGTGGTGACGCCGGTCACCAGCGCCGCCTCGAGCCCCTTCTCGTCGGCGTTCGCCTTGATGCCGTCAATCGCCCTCATGTGGGGGGTGATGGGCTCCGTCATCTCGTTCCCATCACTGCCGTACCACCCCACGGTCTCCTCCCAGATGCCGATGTGGCAGTGGGCCTCGACGAGCCCAGGCATGACCACCTTCCTGTTTGCATTGATGACCTTGGCGTCGGCTGGGATCTTCACATCCTTACCGATCGCCTTGATCTTTCCCTTCTCGATCAGAACGACGCCGCCGTCGATGACGCCGTTTGTGATCGTCAGAACCTTTCCGCCCTTGATCGCGAGCATGGGATTCACGGAGTAGAAGGAGACGGGACGCTATTTGAGTTTTCTATGATTTAGGTTAGGTTTATAATAAGTGATTCCAACTTGATCTTGTGAATCCTGACGAGAAGCTACGTAAAGATCTACGGTCCACCCGTCTACGACGCCATAAAGGTGCTTGAGAAACTCGCCATCGATGTGCCCTCGGTCTGCATCATGAATCCTCTGATCCAGCAACTGTACTCGGATGACCTCGGCGGTGGGAGCCCCGAGTCGGGGCCGACGACGAGCGCCGCGAAGGCGATGGAGTACTTCGTGCCGCTGAAGAGGGACATCGGCCCCGAGAGGTGCGGCAAGATCATAAGCAAGTCGGGTGAGAAGCTCGGGGATTACGACTTCTTCTTCGAGTGGTTCAAGACGCCGAGCGTCGACGAACTGAACAACATGATAAAGATGATCGACAAGGCGCTCGCGCCTCTCGGCTGCAAGTACACTATAACGTCGAAGCGGTAGACCCTCTACCCCTTTTTTTATAAAGAAAAATTGGAAAGGATGTTTGG
>JAUYEB010000025.1 GCA_030691555.1 Candidatus Bathyarchaeota archaeon | reverse complement strand
GGTCCTAACCATAGTCTCACGGGGGGATCGGGGGAACCCCTGTTTTTATCGGTTACGAGAAGGCGGGGCGGGGAGGGCGAACCACATTCGTCTCAACGTTTATGGTCGGCGTACACGTCGACAGGACGTCCCCCCGCCCCGATTTTCCCCGGGGAACCCCGCCGTATAAACCCGATCCGGTGGTTCGGCCCTCCCTCTTTTATCTCCTCGACCCCGTTTTTTAGGCGTGGAGCCCATCGCCGTCGTCGGCCACGTCGCCATCGACAGGATAATCACCCGCGGCGGGGAGCGGCGGCAGCTGGGCGGGCCACCAACCTACGTCTCTCTCATAACTGACCTGCTCGGCGTCTCGCTGATGGCGGCGACGAAGGTGGGCGGCGACTTCCCCGACGTCTACGCCTCGGAGCTGGCGGCGAGGGGCCTAGACGTCCGAGGCTCCGTCGTCCCCTCGGCCGAGACGACGCGGTTCGTCCTCGACTACACGGGCACGGAGAGGGGGCTTGGCTATGAGAGCCTCTGCGCCCCCATCGAACCCGGGGACGTCGCTGGGCTGCCCGACGCCGCCATACTCGCCCCGATAGTGCAGGAGATACCGGTGGAGACGCTGCACGCGTTGGGGTCCCGGGTCCTCGCCCTTGACCCCCAGGGCTTCGTCAGGAGGCTGGAGCCCGGAGGCTCGATAAGCCTACGCCCTTGGAGGAACCCCGCCCTTCTCCGCCGGCTGTCGGTGTTCAAGGCCTCGGAGAGGGAGCTGCGGCTCGTCGCGGGGGCGGGTGGCTGGGAGGGGCTCGGGAGGCTCGCGGGGCTCGGCGTGGTGGTCGCGGTGGAGACGCGCGGGGTCGAGGGGGCCCGCATCCTCAGCGGCGGGCAGAGGCTCGTGGTGCCCGCCCACGTGGGCGAGGCGGTCGACACGACGGGGGCGGGGGACGCCTTCATCGCCGGGTTCTTCGCAGAGTACGCCTCGGGTGAGGACCTGGAGTGGTGCGGGGCGGTCGCCTCAGCCGCTGCGTCGGCCGTCGTCGAGACGGTTGGGCCCAGCATCAAGATCGGGAAGCGTGAGCTGCTGGAGAGGGCGGAGAAGATACGCGACGGGATCAGGCGGCTAGCCTAGCATCCTCTTGGACGCGAGGTAGACTGCGACCGCGATAACGAGGCCTGCGCCCCACATGCCGTAATACTTCACGTTGGAGTACTGGTCGATTGCCTCCGGGGACGAGATAACGCTGAATTGGTAGCTGCCCTCGTCAGCCTTCCCCGCGGCATCCGCGGCGCTCGTGGCGTTGGAGATTGACCCCGAGTACGTGACAATGGACCCGTTCACGATGTCGTAGTATTGACCACCAGTCGTGGTGACGTTCGGGGTCGACTCCGCGCCGCCAGTCTGCAGGTTGGTCCTCGCCGGCGCCGGTGCCGCCAGGTTCGAGAGCTGCCCCGGCAGCAGACCCACGAGCATGACCCCGACGACCACCGCCAGGATGGCGTATACGCTGTTCCTCATAGCTGTCAAACTATACGCGGACCCCCGACCCTCTTAATGCTAGGTTTCCGAACAGCTGTTCTAACGTTAGAACACTCAACGGGGCTTCTCCCTCCATATCTTGACGGTCTCGTACCAGAGGACGACCGCGGGGACGAGCCCCATGACTAGGGTCGTGATGTACTCCCGGCTCGGGGAGAAGGGGAACTGGATGAGGAAGGTCACAAGCATCGACGTTACGAGGACGGCGTAGAAGAGGAAGCGAGGCAGCATGACTCCGCCGACGCTTACGAAGCTGCGGAGGACGCCTACCTTGACCACCTTGATGAGGCGGTAGTCCCCGTAGGCGTTCTCTATGAGGCCGAGGTCCTGGAGCTTCTGGAGGTGGTAGGCTGCGACGCTGGGGCTGCTGAAGCCGAGGGTGCGCTGGACCTCGCGGACGCCCACCGTCTCCCGCCCACCCTTGAGGATGTGCATGTAGACGAGGAACGTCTTCCCCTTGAGCTCCGACTCTATGTGGGCGTCGTCCAATGGCTTCACCTTTTAGGAAATTATCGGGGGTTTAAAGTCTGCGCTAGGGGAGGAGGTTGAGTACGGCGAGGGTCGCGTGGATGGCCTCCTCGGTGCGGACGGTCTCGGTCCCCTGATCGGGGACCGTGTTGAGGTTGAACTGGAAGCAGTCGCCGACGTCCCTGTGTTCGCGGCGCAGTATCTCTTGTATCCCGGCGCGTGGGCTTCCGAAGGCGACCAGTACGTTGCGCGCCTCCACGAGCTTCGCCTTGAGGCGCTCCTCCTCGGAGGCGATGGGCGAGCCCGTCCTGCTCGTGGCTATGGTCAAGTCGTAGAAGCCGCCTGAGGCCAGCTCGCCGAGGGGCCTCTTCGACGCCTGTATCTCGAAGCCCCAGTAGGTGGGGATGTCGGCCCTCCTCGCCATCTCGCAGCGGGGCTCAGGGCCCGCCTCGATGATCTTTACGGTTACACGGCTCCCACGCGAGGGAGACTTACCCACGAAGCGTATCGGCTTCTCGACACCGATGTCGACGACGTTGACGCCCTGCTGGTCGAGGAGGACGCCCTCGCGGAACTCGCCGACGCGTAGGTTGGCGGCGTGTGCCTCCAGCTGGTGGTGGGGCGTGCGGAGCGGTGGTAGGGTGCCGGCGTACTGTAGCTCGGGGCGGACGTTGTAGAGGTGCTTGCGGAGGTACTGGGGGGTCTCGACGTATCCGAGGATGAGCTTGATGAGGGCTGACTCCTCGGGCTGGTCAGGGTAGATGACTATCTCCTCGGCACGGAATATGGCGGCGCTGCGCGCGACGCGGCCTATGACCTCCGTCTTGTCCCTGAGGTTCGCGTACTCCGCGACGAGGGACGCTGGGACCGCGACCGAGAGCCTACTCCTTCGCCTGCTTGGGGTCAACTTCTTCTCCTGCCTTGAGTCTGGGCCACGCCTTCCAGCCCGTCTTTACGAGGCGCTCCCGCTTATCAACGTCTCGGAGCACCCAGGCTAGGAGGCTGTCGAAGCCCCTGAGCCTCCTGGCCTCCTCGGGGGCGCCGACGCCGAGGCGGCTGAGGTGCTTGATGTACTCCTCCTCGGCGAACTCCTGGGTCATGCCGGTGATCCTGCTGGGGACGACCCTGTAGCCCTCGTTGGCGAGCGCCTTCCTCGCCTCGCTGAGGATGTAGCCAGTGCAGACGTGGACGGGCTCGTCCTTCGTTATCTTGAGGGCCTCGGCGCCCTCCCTGACTATCCGGAGGACGTGGGGGAGGTACGCCTTCTCCTTGAAGGCCTGCCCCTGGAAGGCCTCGATGGGCACCTCGCCGACGAATCTCTCGTTTGTGCCGACGCGCCGCATCACTATCACGGCGCCGCCCACGAGGTCCCCCCAGCCGGAGTCGTCCACCTCGACTACCATGTTATCAAGAAGTATCCACGCGAGGTGGTTAAAAGGGTCTAGCCCCGCTTGAGGCGATCGATGGACTCGACGGTGCTCGGGTCCTTCCCCTGGAGGACGCCGAGGTAGGCGCTGACGAAGTCTCCGATGTATAGGGCCGAGAGTATGCGCGCGAGGCGACCCTCGCCGCGCGCCTCGACCTCCAGCACCTTCCCGAAGCTAGGCTTGATTATGTCCCTGAACCTGCGGGTCTTCGCGGCGAGGCGTTCCCCCTCGGCGGGGTCGAGGAGGAGGACGGCGCAGAGCCGCCTCAGGAGCTCGGGGTCCCCCTCCCCGGCCACGATGGCGTTGTGGAATGCCTCGGGGATGGAGCTCGACCCGGCGGGGCTCTTACCGTTCTCGTTCAGCTGGGTGTTCCACCTGTAGGCGACGGCCTCGTGTATCCTGCTCCCGTATACGAGTGGGATGTGGCCGCGGAGCTCGATGGCGAGTTTCTTGGCGGGGTTCGACCACTGCGGGGTCTCGGGGCGCATCTCCTCGCGCATGGCCTTCAGCACGTCGATGGCCTCCCTCACCTCCCACCACGAGTCCTGCGCGATGCCTGCCTTCTTCGCGGCGACCACGAGGGAGAGGAACTGGTGGGCTATGGCGGCGCGGGGCTGGAAGCCGAGGGGCAGCTTGAAGACGGTGACGCGGGACGCTCGCGCCCTCTTCTCCAGCTCCCCCCCGGAGGCGAAGGCCACGATGCGGGCCCCCCTCTCCCTCCCCTCCTCGAAGGCACTCAGCGTCTCCTCCGTCCCCCCCGAGTAGCTGACGGCGAAGAGAAGCGTGTCCTTCCCGACGAAGCCGGGGAGGGAGTAGTCGCGGGAGACGACTATCGGGACCCTCGTGGTCTGCTGGAGCCAGTCCCTGAGTAGGAGGCCGCCGACGGCGGAGCCACCCATCCCAGCGACTACGAGGTTCCTGAACCGGCGGACCCTGAGTTTGACCTTCTCGGCGTTGACTATGGCTTCCTCGGCGCTCTCGGGGAGGGCGGTGATGACGCCCAGCATCCCGCGCAGGTCCACGCGGCTGATCTGCTCCAGGTCGTCTAGGGGGGTGTCCATCGCTGATGAATTGGCGGGATGAGTGTTTAAACTTGGCTCAGGCCGCCCGCTCGACGCCGCATATCCTCATGGCCACCGAGGCGTAGACCTCTATCGTCTTCAGGTAGTCCTCGACCCTGATGTGGTCCATTGCGGTGTGGGTGAACCGCTCGTCCCCTGGGCCGAAGCCGATTACGGGGAGGCCGAGCCAGCTGTAGAATCGGCCGTCCGTGGCGAATGTCCACGTCTTCCTCCTCGGAGCCCTCCCGAGGGCCGCCTTGATGGCGGTCTCCGCCTCCTTGACAACAGGGTGGTCCTTGGGGTCGGTGTAGAAGCCGGTGAAGCCCCTCTGCCCGTTGATCAGTGGGCTGGGGAGGACGGTCGCCTTGAAGTCCGGGTCCTTCACCGACTGGTCCGCGATCATCGCCTGCAGGTCGTGGTAGAGCTGCTCAGCGGGGTAGCCGGGGACGTTCCTGCAGTCGATGTAGAAGCGGCACTCCTCGGGGACGACGTTGGTGGCGCCGGGCTTGACCTCGATCATGGTCATGGCGAGGCTCGTCTTGCCGAAGAGCGGGTCGGCGGGGAGCCGGGGGATCAGCTCGCCCCTTATCCTCGTCATGAGGTCCGAGGCCTTGTAGAGGGCGTTCACCCCCCTCTCGGGGGCGCTGGCGTGGCAGCTCCTGCCGCGTACGACGACGCTCATCTTCATGGAGCCCCTGTGGCCGAGGGCGAGGTCCATCTCCGTGGCCTCCCCGATGAGGACGACGTCGGCGAGGAACTGGTCCCTGTCGATGGTTGACATGGTGCCGGCTCCGCCCGTCTCCTCCTGGGCGACGGCGGCGACCTTGTAGTCACCCTTGAGTTTGACGCCGGTGTCTCTGAGGTAGGCGCCGCCCACCACCATCGCGGCGACGGCGGCCTTCATGTCACAGGCGGCGCGCCCGTAGACGACCTCCCCCTCGACGCCGAAGGCGGAGCCGTCCATTAACCTCGCCGAGTAGGGGTCGACCATGTCCCCGGGGGGCACGTGATCGATGTGCCCGTTCATGAGTAGGCTGCGCCCGCCCCCCGAGCCCTTCAGCACCCCCATCGCGTCGCCGAGGGCGTCGACCCTCGAAACATCGAATCCGGCGACCCGCATCGCCTCCGCCACCCTCTCCCCGCAGGCCTTCTCGTGCCCGCTCGGGCTCGGCACCCTGATGAACTCCTGGAGGAGCTGAATCGCCTCGCTT
>JAUYEB010000259.1 GCA_030691555.1 Candidatus Bathyarchaeota archaeon | reverse complement strand
TAGGGCGTTGAAGTACTCGACTACGCGGTCCCAGCGGGCCAGCTTGCGGTCCGCCCCCATCTGGTGGCCGAAGAACTCCTCGGGGGAGGGTATCTTTCCGGACATGGTCTGAAAAACGCCTTTTTCATATTAAAAACCATCCATAAGTGGGGGCATACACCATGGTTAAACGTAGGAAAACCCGGTTTTCCCCGTTTTTCCGATAACAGCCCCTCCGAAAAGCGTTAAGCGTCGAGGCGATGAGACACAGTGATACGCGATGCCGCCGCGCCCAGTCAAGATCGAGGACCTCCGCAGGTTCAAGTTCGTCTCCGACCCACAGGTCTCCCCCGACGGCGGGAGGGTCGCCTTCGTCCTCTCCGAGATCAACTACGAGAGGGACGCCTACGACCGCCACGTCTGGGTGGCCGAGACCGCGACGGGAAGGCACGAGCAGTTCACATTCGGCGGGGGGAGCGACACCTATCCCCGTTGGTCCCCCGACGGGGGGAGGCTGCTCCTCCTGTCGAACGGTCGGCAGCCCGACAAGAAGACGCAGCTTTACGTGATCCCCGTCGCGGGTGGTGAGGCGAGGCTCGTCGCCGAGACGGAGCTGGGAGTAGCGGCCCCCTCCTGGGCACCCGACTCCCGGCGCATGCTCTTCACCTCGAAGGTGTGGACGGAGAAGAAGCCCGAGACAGACGTGAAGCTCGTCAAGCGGATCAAGTACAAGCTCAACGGCCAGGGCACCTTCGAGGGGAGGCGCAGCCACCTCTTCGTCGTCAGGCAGGGCTCGAAGCCGAGGCAGCTGACCAGCGGCGAGTTCGACGTGGGCGCGGCGGCGTGGAGCCCAGACGGCGAGACCATATCCTTCGTCTCCAACATGGAGCCCGACGCCGACACTAGCGAGGTCACCGACATATACGCGGTCCCCGCGGCAGGCGGCGAGCCGAGGAAGCTCACAAGCGGCGGCTTCACCATCTCGGCGCTGTCCTACTCCCCCGACGGCGGGCGGATCGCCTTCGTCGGGAACAACCAACCCGAGGAGCCGGCCGTCAACGACAGCCTCTGGGTGATGACGGCGGAGGGCGGCGAGCCGAGGAGGGCCGACCCCGGCTTCCCCAGGAGCCTCGGCTACGGCGTCGGCTCCGATCTCAGAGTCGCCACCCCAGACCCGGGGCCAGTCTGGGCCGCGGACGGCGGAGCCATCTACTTCTACACCTCCGACACGCCGCGCAGCAGCCTCTACAAAACGAGCATCGCAAACGGCAGCACAGAGGTCGTGGTCGGTGGGCGGAGCGTGGACGGGTTCAGCCTCGGCGGGGGCACGATCGCCTACGTCGCCATGGACGCCACCCACCCGAACGAGCTTTACGTCAGAGACGGGAGGGGCGAGCGGCGGGTCACAAGGTTCAACGACAGGCTCCTAGGCGGGCTGACGATGGCTGAGCCCGTGAGCTTCAGCTTCCGGAGCGGCATGGGGCGCGACGTGGAGGCGTGGGTGATGAAGCCGCTTGGGCTGAAGCGGGGCGAGAGGTGCCCAGCGGTGCTTGAGATACACGGGGGCCCGAGGGCGCTCTTCGGCGACGGCGTCTTCCACGAGTTCCAGGTCCTCGCCGGGGAGGGGATGGCAGTCATCTACACCAACCCGAGGGGCAGCGCAGGCTACGAGGAGGACTTCACCCGGGGGGTGATGCGCCACTACGGCGAGGGGGACTACGAGGACCTCATGGCGTGCCTCGACGAGGCGCTGAGGCGCTTCCCCTTCCTGGACCCCGACCGCCTCGGCGTCTGCGGCGGCAGCTACGGGGGCTACATGACCAACTGGATGGTCACCCAGACGAACCGCTTCAAGGCTGCCGTCACCTTCCGCAGCATATGCAACTGGGTGAGCAAATTCGGCACCTCGGACATCGGCTACATGCAGCCGGAGAGCATCAGCGGGGCGAAGACCTACTGGGGCGAGGACACCCTAGCACAGATGAGGCACAGCCCCCTCCACTACGTCGACAGGGTGAAGACGCCGACACTCATCGTCCACAGCGAGGAGGACCTGCGCTGCCCCATCGAGCAGGGGGAGCAGTGGTTCACTGCCCTCAAGCTTAGGGGCGTGGAGACGGAGTTCGTCCGCATCCCAGGTGAGAACCACGAGCTTAGCCGCAGCGGCAAGCCCAAGCACAGGGAGGAGAGGCTACGCCACCTCGTCAGGTGGATGAAGAAATATCTCCAGCCCTAGCGGGTGAGGCCGAGCCTCCGCTCAAGCCTCCTCACGTACTCCGGGGCGGTCCTGAGGGCCCTGACGAGCCCGACGAGCGCGACCACGCCCGCGACTAGGAGGAAAGCGAGGACGGCGTAGACGAACACCGGCGCCCCCTCGGTGGCCGCGATGTAGGCGATGTAGCCCCAGATGGCGAGGAAGAGGCAGTCGAATGCGACGGCCATCAATATGAGCCTCGACACGAAGGGGTGCATGCTCAGCGACTGGGACGCCCTCGCCGCGGAGACGTAGTCGCCAAGGTTCTCCGGGACGTCGACGCCCCTGAGTACCGCCATGGCCCTCTCGCCGAGGGGGGTGAGCCGGTACCGCCGCTCCTCGTCCTTCTCGATCAGCCCCTCAAGCTGCTTAAGGTGGTAGTTGAGGTTCCCCGTCGTGAGGGCGAGCTCCCCCAGTATCTCGCTGTACGTGGCGCCACCCTCACGGGTGCGGATGATCCTCAGAATCTCGCGCCTCTCGGTCGACGCGAGCGCCTGGAAGACGACCTCCTCGACCTCGTCCCTGCCCGGTTTCAACGCCTTCGCCTGCTTGAAGGGCGGTTTCGGGGGTAGAAAACCGTTTTTGACTGGGGTCACTTGACTGGGAATCCAACCCTGCACACTCCGGTTAGGATATAAGCCTCCGAACCGACTAGACTACGCCCGCCAAGACGACGCGCCATGCAGACGGACTCCGCGGAGGGTCACCAGTGAAGACGGGGTTACCCAGTCATGGGACAGGCGGGCAGGGCCGGGCGTCGGACTCCTCGCGATTTGAGAGAGCTCAGCTGAGCGGAGCGTTGGCTCCATGCGTTGATGCTGTGTGTTTGTCGCGAGGCACAGGGACGCCCGGCCCACCACCAAATTTTCCCAACCACGACGCAGACAAGAGTCACAGGAACCCGGGCGGAGTCGACGCGTACGCGTGTGCCGCCGCGTAGGGAATACTGCGCCATTTCCCCTCATCTCATTAACCAAGGTGGGCAGCGGCCCCTACCCTCAAACCTTAATAACGGAGTATCCGAGAGAATCCAAAGGCGAGGAACATGGACACAGAGACCCGCTTCAGGCTGGTGACCCAGAACCTCCAGGAGGTAATCACCCCCGCCGAGGTCCGCGCGCTGCTAGAGACCAACGACCACCCCCGCGGATACGTCGGCTTCGAGCCGAGCGGCATGATGCACGCCGGCACCGGCCTCATCGTGGGGAAGAAGATGAGGGACTACGTCGACGCGGGCTTCCACTTCATAATCTACCTCGCCGAGTGGCACGGCTGGATCAACAACAAGCTCGGCGGCGACCTCGACAACATCAGGGCAGGCGCCGAGTACTTCAAGGACTGCTTCACCGCCTTGGGCCTCCCCGAGGGGAAGGTCGAGTACCTCTGGGCATCTGACATCGTCAGCCACAAGGACTACTGGGAGAAGGTGGTGCGCGTCATGAAGGCGACTACGATGAAGAGGGCCCTGAGGGCGATGCCCATCATGGGGCGCAGCGCAGACGCAGAGGACGTGGAGTCGAGCTGGGTCCTCTACCCCGCCCTCCAGACCTCGGACATATTCCAGATGAAGCTCGACGCAGCCTGCGCCGGGATGGACCAGAGGAAGGTCCACATGCTCGCGAGGGAGATAGCGCCGAAGCTCGGTTTCAAGACGCCGGTCTGCCTCCACAACCCGCTCCTCCCCGGCCTACAGGACACGACCATCCAGGGCGCCTTCGACGAGGACGAGGGGATAAACAAGACCATCACGTCGAAGATGTCGAAGAGCGTCGCCAAGGGCGCCATCTGGGTCAACGACGAGCCAGCAGACATCAGGGCGAAGTACAAGGAGGTCTTCTGCCCACCCAAGCAGGTGGAGGGCAACCCGGTGCTGGAGCACGCCCGCATGATAGTCTTCCCCCACATGGGCAAGCTGGAGGTCGAGCGCCCAGCCAAGTTCGGTGGGGACATCTCGTTCGAGAGCTTCGAGGACCTCGCCAAGACGTACGCCGAGGGCAAGCTACACCCCATGGACCTCAAGACCGCCACCGCCGAGGCCATGGTGAAGCTCCTCGAACCGGTGAGGACATACTTCGAGAGGAAGCCCGAGAACCTCGAGAAGATGAAGAGGCTCCGGGTGACCCGGTAAAAGAGCTACTTGGCGTGGCTTGCCATCTTCTCGGCCAGCTCCACGGTCCTGCAGCTGTACCCGTACTCGTTGTCGTACCAGGCCACTACCTTGACCATGCTCCCGTTCGAGACGGTCGATGTGCCGTCGACGATCGCGCTGTAGGGGTTGTGGACGTAGTCGACTGAGACGAGTGGCTCGGTGTCGTATGCTAGTATGCCCTTCATCTTGCCGGCGGCGGCCTCCTTGAAGGCGGCGTTGATCTCGTCGGCGCTCGGCTTCGCCTTGAGGACGGCGGAGACGTCGATGAGGCTCACGTCGGGGGTCGGGACGCGGAACGCGGTGCCGTCGACCTTGCCCTTCAGCTCGGGCAGCACCTCGCCGATGGCGCTGGTCATGCCTGTGGTCGTGGGGATGATGCTCATCGCCGCGGCGCGCGCCCTCCTGAGGTCCTTGTCGGCGCGGTCGAGCAGCATCTGGCTACCCGTGTAGGCGTGGATGGTGGAGACCATCGCGGACTCGAGGCCGAAGCGGTCGTTGAGGACCTTGACGACGGGGGCGACGCAGTTGGTCGTGCAGCTCGCGTTGCTGACCAGGTGGTGCTTCGCGGGGTCGTATATGCCGTCGTTGACGCCGAGGACTATGGTGGCGTCGAGCTTCTTCCCCGGCGCCCCCACTAGGACCTTGCTCGCGCCCGCCTTGATGTGCTTCCCCGCCCCCTCCCTGTCCCTGTACTTGTCGGAGGCGTCGATGACCAGCCAGACGCCGAGGTCCCTCCAGGGGAGCTTCTCCGCGTCCGACTCGTTCAGGACCTTTATCCTCCTCCCCGCGGCGACTATCGTGTCGCCGTCGACCTCGACGGGGAAGGGTGCCCTCCCGTGGACGCTGTCATACTTCAGAAGGTGCCCAAGCAGCTTGGCGTCGCCGCGATTAACCGCGACGAAGTCGAGCTTGGAGCCCCGTTCTAGCGCCGCCCTCAACGCGAGGCGGCCCGTCCTACCGAATCCATTTATCGCGACCTTAACCATGAGGACGAACCTCAGATAAGTGTCGGTAAAACCCCTTTAAAACTACCGCGTGCCGCCGACCCCCGATCGGCAACGTTTTTATCCCTAGATGAAACTATCCTCACCGCGCCAACAAGGCGTGGTTCACACTCACCGCGGTGGGAAGGGTCGAGAACGGCCCAGGCCCCCGCATCACCGGATGGAAGCCAAGCGAGGGAACGAGTCAATCGGACCCGGACAAAGCCCCAGAGGGGATACGAGGCGCCGCAGCGCGGCTTGTGTGGATCTGGAAAACAACAAAGAACAGAGTTGCAATAGCAATGGGAGATAAGGACAGCTACACAGGCGTCAAGTACACGATTCACGCCCGCTTCACCATAGAAGGGGTCGTAGAGCGCCACGACGTGATAGGCGCCATCTTCGGCCAGACCGAGGGGCTTTTCCCCAAGGACTTCGAGCTCCGCGAGCTCCAGCGCACGGGCAAGATCGGCAGGATCGACATCGAGCTAAGGTCGGCGAACGACAAGACGACGGGCACACTCGTGGTCCCGTCGAGCCTTGACAGGCCCGAGACCGCCGTGATCGCGGCTGCGATGGAGACCGTCGACAGGGTCGGCCCCTGCGATGCGAAGATCGCCGTCGAGGGAATCAAGGACATCCGCGTCGACAAGCTCAAGCGCATACAGGAGCGCGCCAAGGAGCTGATGCGCGACTGGCACGTCAAGGAGAGCCACGACATCGAGGTGATGCTCGACCAGGTCAGCCAGGAGAGCAAGAGGGTCGAGCCCGTCCACTACGGGCGCGAGAGGCTCACGGCGACCCCGGACATCGGCCAGCGCAACGACATAATCGTCGTCGAGGGGAGGGCGGACGTCATCAACCTCCTCAAGGCGGGGATATCCGGCTCGATCGCGGTCGAGGGCGTGAAGATCCCGAGGACGGTGCGCGACCTCGCCAAGAAGAAGGAGATAACGGCCTTCCTCGACGGCGACAGGGGCGGAGACCTCATCCTCAAGGAGCTCATGCAGGTGGCGAAGCCCAAGTACGTGGCGCGCGCCCCCCGCGGCTCGGAGGTGGAGGAGCTCGACCCCGACCAGATAAAGGCGGCCCTGGCGGCGCGCGTCCCCGTCGAGGAGGCGCTCGCCCAGGAGCGTGCCGAGCCAGCCCCCGCACCCGCCCCAGCGATGGAGCAGCAGCCACAGAGGCCGAGGCAGATGCGCGAGCCCCACAGGCCCCAGCGCCCACCGAGGCAGGAGGTCGTACAGGTCCCGAGCATCGCGAGGGAGTACGCCGGCCTGACCGAGGGGCTCAAGGGGACCCTCGAGGCGGTGCTGATGGGGACCGACGGCGCCGAGAAGGCGAGGTTCCCAGTCGCCGAGCTCGTCGAGAAGCTCAAGGCGAGCGAGGGCATACGCGCCGTGATCTTCGACGGCATCGTGACCGGCCGCCTCATCGACGCGGCCGTCGCCAAGGGCGTGAAGGCGATCGTCGGAGACAGGATCTCAGAGGGCGTCAGGATCCCGCAGGGGCTGGAGGTCCGCGCCTTCAAGGACCTATCCTAGACACTTTTTTAACCCATCCTTCTACGTACGGCGGGCCTCCGCAGCGACAGGAGGCGGAGCGCCTCGCCGAAGCTCTCACCCGGCTC
>JAUYEB010000222.1 GCA_030691555.1 Candidatus Bathyarchaeota archaeon | reverse complement strand
CTCCGGTCCCGCAAGACAAAGGTTCAGAGCTTCTATTTTGATTTGTCATTGCTCGAAAAATATTGGGGAAAAGAAAGGGTCTATCATCATACTGCTCCTGTTTCCATGTTCTATGCCTTGAGAGAAGGGTTGAAGATTGTTATTGAGGAGGGGCTTGAGGATAGATTCCGGCGTCATGAGGTGTTAGGCGATCGCTTAAAGATGGAACTGGAAGATTTCGGATTCAAACTTTTTGCGCAGGAAGGATATCGTTTGCCCGTGTTAACTTCCGTCACTCTCCCCGATTGGGTCGATGACATCCCAATACGGAAAAGGCTCCTGGATGAATACAATATCGAAGTAGGGGGTGGGTTGGGACAGTTGAAAGGCAAGATTTGGAGAATCGGACTAATGGGTGAGACCTGTAAGATCCAAAATATCCATTGTCTTATGGGAGCCTTAAGGGAGATCCTGTCGACGTCCCACTCTCCTTGTTAAGCTCTTCTTATGTTGCAAACATAAGACTTGTGAGGGATAGACCCTGTAATCGGATCAGCCAATTCGTTGGGCACGAGAAGGTTGACATTGGCACCTTCTTCACTAAAGGGATCATATGCCGGAAGATTGAGCGCCTTACAGCCTTGCCACCAACCGTGCTGCGTACAAACCACTTGAGGATGAATACTCTCTTCTAATTTGGCTTTTAATCTAATCCTTCCGGAGGGAGTTTCCATCACTACCCAGTCTCCCTCTTTAATCCCAAGCTCATCTGCCCTCCTTGTATTTATCTCCACGTAAGGATAAGGGACCAGTTTTCTTAAAGATGGAACCCCCCTATGCTGTCCGTGGCAATAGGCTAACACCTTGGCATTGGTGAGGATAAAAGGATATTTCTTGGCCAATTTAGGCTGGCTGAAGGGGCTAATGAAAGGCTCCTGATATACGGGTAAAGGGTGATATCCATTCTTCAGGAAGGTTTCCGAATAGATCTCCACCCTCCCAGAGGGAGTATTAAATCCTTTCAAACCTTTATCTCCGTTATTCTCCTTATATTTCTGGTATTTTACGGGGAGAGAAACAAAGATTCCTTCTGGGCTTCTTCTCAAATCCTCCACCTTCATTCCACTTGGAGCGAGTTGATAGTTAAAGGCTTTTTCAATATCCCCATCCCAGAATTTATCCCCCAGACCCAACCTCTTCGCCAATTCAAAGACAATTTTGATATCCGGCCAGGCTTCATGAAGGGGAGGGATAACTTGGGGCATTAGTTGGAGATAAGAACTGGTACTGACCGTCCCTTCAAAGGTTGGCTTTAGAAAGAAGGCCTCCCATGGGGTTACTGCTGGTAAAAGGATGTCAGCAAGTTTTCCCGTTGGGGTCTCAAAAAGATCGACCTGAACAAAAAAATCTAACTTTTCAAAAGCCTTTCTTCCTTTTAAACTATCCCCATTAGCCGATAGGACATTCCCACCAAAAGCAATGAGGGCTTTCACTGGATAGGGCTTTCCTTCAAGGACTGCCTCATAAAAATCTCTTGCCTGGACATTGGAAGGCCCTAAAGGTCGTTTTTCCTTGCCCAGTGGCTTTTTACCTACACGAAATTCTTCTTTCCCATCAATTTTATTC
>JAUYEB010000197.1 GCA_030691555.1 Candidatus Bathyarchaeota archaeon | reverse complement strand
ATCAGCTTTTCTTATCGAGGGGCGATCAGCTTACATGGACATCCTCATCCGAGGCGGCCGCGTCCTCGACGGGAACGGCAACCCCTGGTTCAGGGCCGACGTGGGCATCGAGGGGAAACGGATAGCCGGGGTCGGGGACCTGAGCGGCGTCAAGGCGGACAAGGTGATAGACGCAAGCGGATTGGTGGTCGCCCCCGGCTTCATAGACATCCACAACCACTCCGACGTCTCCCTCCTCGCCGACGGCAGGGCGGAGAGCATGGTCCACCAGGGCGTCACGACCCTCGTCGCGGGGAACTGCGGCATGTCCCCCTTCCCCCTGGTTGGATTCTCGAAGGAGAACGCCGAGAGGAACTACGCGCGGGATTTCGGCCTCAGGGTCGACTGGTCGACCCAGGGTGAGTACGAGGGGAGGCTGAGGAGGCAGGGCGTCTCCGTGAACGTTGGGCTCTACGTCGGCCACGGCACCGTCAGGGAGGCGGTGATGGGTCACGAGGACAGGGAGCCGACGAGTGGCGAGTTGGGGGAGATGCGGCGCCACGTCGAGGACGCGATGGGTGCCGGGTGCTTCGGGCTCTCCGCCGGCCTCGGCTACGCACCGGGGCTCTATGCGAGCACCGGCGAGATAGTCGACCTCTGCAAGATAGCGGCTAGGCATGGCGGCCTCTACGCCCCACACGTGAGGTCCGCCCAGACCTTCCCGCGGAACCTCAACGAGGCCATCGAGGTCGGCGAGAGGGCGGGGCTGCCCGTCCAGATGGCCCACATAGGCAGCTCCACGTGCCAGCGCCTGAACTGGGGGAACGCGGAGAAGGTGACCCTGGGCATCGTGGACGCCGCCCGGGCGAGGGGAGTCGACTTCACCACCGACATCTACCCGTACGTTGTCAGCGGCGGGGAGCTCACCATGTACGTCCCAAAGTGGGCTCAGGAGGGTGGGAAGGCGGAGATGATGCGGAGGCTCGCAGACCCCGAGACCAGGGCGAGGATGAGGCCCGAGGTTGGGGAGATGCTCCGCCACAGGGACTGGGGCCAGCTCCTCCTCTACGCGCTCAAGAGCGAGCGCTACAAACGCCACGCCGGGAAGACGGTGAAGAAGATCGCCGAGGAGGAGGGGAGGGACCCGATGGACGTCGCCTACGACATAATCCTCGCGGAGGACTCAAATGTCCCCTTCATGGGGCTGTTCGGCCAGGAGGAGGACATCCGCGCCCTGATGCGCCACGGCGCGGTCATGATCGGCTCGGACGGCACCGCGGAGCCCGGCAACAGGGGGGCAATGGTCCACCCGAGGAGTTTCGGCACCTTCCCTAGGGTGATAGGCCACTACGTCCGGGAGGGAGTGCTCACGCTGTCGGAGGCGGTGCACAAGGTGACAGGCATGCCAGCGTGGAGGCTCGGGCTGAGGGACAGGGGGGTGATCAAGCCCGGGGCGGTCGCTGACGTGACCGTCTTCGACCCCGAACGCGTGAGGGACGACTATACGATCACCTCTCCGCCGGGCTTCCCCGACGGGATACCCCACGTGATCGTCAACGGCGTCCCCACCGTCGAGGAGGGAAGGCACACAGGGGCACTCGCGGGGGAGATCCTCCACAGGGGAGCCTGACGGCGGAACCCGGAGCAGTGACGATGCAAGCACGCGGCTAAGGGCCTATCACGCCGCCACGAATCTGTTTCAGCCTATTGGCTAGAGGTTGATCAGGAGCACCGCGGCGAGGGTCAGGGCGATCCCGACGGCGTTCACCCTGCTTATCCGCTCCTTAAAGATGAGCCAGGCGAGCACAGTCACGATGAGGAGCCCGCCGGAGCTTACGAGGGGGAAGACGATCGCCCCGGGGAGGGCGGCGAGGGCGAGCAGTATCGATAGGTTGCCGCCGATGTTGCAGACCCCCACGACGCCCCCGTAGGCCAGGTCCTTTCGCCCTATCTCGCCTCGATGCCTTAGGGCGATTGGGATGGTCGCGAGGGTCGCCGAGACGAAGACGGCGAGGAAGAAGGCGTCCCGCTCGGCGCCGAGGCCGGAGGCCACGAGGACCTTTGACGAGAACTGGGCGAAGCCCTGGACGAGTAGCTGGGCGGCGAGGAGGAGCAGGGTCCCCCGGTCCAGCGAGCCGTTGAGGCCGCCGCCTATCTTCGCCGCGAGGAGCGGGAGCGAGGCGAGGGCGACCGCCACGCCGACGAGCTGGTTTGTGCGTAGGCTCTCCCCGAAGAGGGCGACTGAGAGGCCGACGGGGATGAGGACGCTGAGCTGGCTCGCCGACACGGCGATGGAGGCGCCGCGCCTGCCGATGGTCACCATGCCGAGGTACATGCCGCCGATGTATAGGAAGCCGGTCACGAGGCCGAGGGCGAGGGTGAAGGAGGAGGCGGGGCGCAGCCCGTTGGCTGTGGCCATCATGGCACTCAGGGCGAGGGCGACGCAGTAGTTCGCCGCGATGACGCCCCAGCGCGTCCTTATGAAGCCGATGGCGAGGCGGTTAGTGACGTTGATGCCCGTGATGGTGACTATCCCCGAGACGACGAAGACCATCGGGGGGAGGCTTGAGAGGTCCACGGAGATTGTCCTCGAATCCTCTTCTTCTACCGGCCCCGCTTATAATGTTAGATGACCGGGTGAGCCGACTGACCGACGCGTCCTAGGCGTGGGTGTAGTAGCGCATGAGGAGGCGGGTGACGTCGATCGTCGAGATTATCCCCGTGAGCCGCCCCTCACCGTCGACGACGAAGCAGTGGTCCTCCTCCCTCCCGATCATCTCCTCTATCACCCTCATTATCCGCTCCCCCTCCCCGAAGACGAGGGGCACCCTCAACTCCGCGGCGCTGAGCGGGTTGTCGAGGGCGGTCTTCGAGAGGAATGCGAGGTCCTCGAGGGTGACGTAGCCGATCACCGTCTTCCCCGCGTCGACGACGGGCATGAGCCTGAACGAGGTCTTGCCGAAGGCGTCCATCGCCTCCCTCACGCTCATCTCCGCGCGGAGGGAGATCGGGTTCCTCGTGGCTATGTCCCGGGCCGTCAGCTTCTCCAGCTCCTTCGGCTTCCCCCTCGCCACCTTGTAGTAGAACCTCTCCAGCGCGAGCTCCTCCTGCGAGACCTTGTTGGCGGGCTGGATGGGGTAGAAGCTGTAGGTGCCCGAGACGAAGAAGCAGACGACGGTTGCGAGGATTATGGGTATGATGGTGTGGGGGCCGAAGACCTCGGCTATGAAGATGATGGGGGTCAGCATCATCTTGTGGACCCCGGAGCTGAACGCCGCCATGCCCATGAGGACGAAGACGGGCGTCATCGAGGGGACCAGCATGGTTCCGACGACTCCGCCCCACGCCCCGCCGATCAGCAGCGTCGGGAGGAAGAGCCCACCCGTCCCGCCGAAGGTCATCGTCACGCTCGTCGAGAACGTCCTCAGCAGCAGCACGGCGCCGAGCGTCACAGCGGAGCCTCCCATGAGGAGCGGGACCATCTGGTACCCGGGCCCCACGGCCTGCGGTGCAACGTAGCCGATCCCGCCGAGGAGGACGCCCCCGAGGAGGAGCATGAGCGGGTAGCCGCCCCTCGTCACCACATGCTTCGCCAGCCTCTCACAGACGCCGTAGGCGCCGGTGAAGAGGAAGACTACGCCACCCGTCGCCAGGCCGAACACCATGGCGATGGGCAGCCACATTAGTGGCACGACGGCGATGTCTAGCTGAAGGTCCGGGAGCAGGCTGGGGGCGCCGAGGGCGACCGAGACGAGGTAGGCGGTCGAGCTGGCGATGGCCGCCTCTATGAATGGCTCCTTCTCAAGGTCGCGCCTGTATGGGAGCTCCAGCGCGAACAGGAGCCCCGTCAGGGGCGTCTTGAAGCTCGCCGAGAACCCCGCCGCGACCCCTATCATCAGGGCCTTGCTCGACTCCATCTTTATCTTCATCACCTTGTTCAGCCACGTCGAGAACCCCCCGGAGATGACGGCCGCTGGTCCCTCGGGGCCGGCTGAGCCGCCGAAGATGCTCGTCGCGATGCCCGAGGCCGTCTTGACAAGCGCCTCCCGGGGCATCATCCCCGTCGGTGTCATGTGGAATATCTCTAGCAGCATGTGGAAGCTGCTCTTCGGGGTGCGGTACCAGGCGAGGAGGTGCACGAGGAAGTAGCTGAGGACGAGGCCGGTGAAGGGGAAGACGAAGAAGAGGATCGGGTTCTTCAGGGCGTCCCCGTAGAACGTCCCCCACGCGTAGTAGACGAGGCCGTTGATGCCGGATGCGGCGACGCCCGCCCCGAGCCCGGTGATTATCGGTAGCAGCCACCAGTAGATGTCGACCCGCCTCGTCACGCATCAACCCTTATTAATTCTGTAGGTAATCGCAGGTATCTGAGTCGGGGTAGATTAAAACTTGGCGGAGAAGTTCGTGAAGCCCCGCTGGCTATACGCCATAATACCCTTCTACGCGATACAGAGCTGCATCGGCACATACATCACGCTCCGCATACTCGACCTCGGCGGGAGCGTCATCGCCGTCGGACTCGCCTCATCGGCTTTCAACATCGTGCTCATCCCCTCCGCCTTCATCGGCGGGAGGATCGCCGACTACATGGGCAAGAGGAGGCCCCTCCTCGCCCTGAGTGCGGTCGGGCAGCTCTTCACTCTCAGCCTCATCGCGATGAGCGGCGACGTCAACCTCATGATCGGCTTCTACGCCGTCTACAGCTTCTTCAGCAGCCTGAGCCCGACGGTCTTCAGCCTCCTCCTGATGGACACGGTGTCGAAGGAGAACCTGGGGGAGGGGAGTGCGTTGAGCTTCAAGTACATGATCTACGGGAGCCTGGCGGGGAACGTGTTTGGGTTCCTCGTCCTCACGTCCCTGCCGTTGACCGCCGTGGCCCTGCTCCCGATAGGCTTCAGCACCATCCTGCTCTTCCTCTCCCTAGCCCTCGTGAAGGACTCGAAGGCGGCGACGGAGAGGCAGGCGATCGCGTTCAACTCGGATGCGCTCATAGCGCGCCTCACCCACCTCCCCGTGCTGCTCCTCAAGACCCCGAAGGTGGACGACATCAGGGGGCTCGTCAGGGACGCCCGCGGCGCGCTGACGAGGGACATCCCCCTAATCATGGCGACGAACGCCCTCTTCTTCCTCGGCGCCAACCTCTTCTTCACCAGCTACACACCATTCCTCAAGGCGAACAACCTAAGCTACCTGGAGATCACCGGCCTCAACATCTTCATCACCTGCATAAACGGCCTCGCGAGTACCCAGAGGTTCAGCGGCTTCAGCAAGAAGGGGGACCCGGGGATGGTCGTGGAGTTCATGTCGCTGCGCGCCATGGCGTTCCTCTTCGCCGCGATCGAGAGCATCTACTTCTTCGGCCACGACGTTCTCTACGTGACGCTCCTCCTCTACCTCCTCATCGGGATGGCGTACACGAACATCACGATCGGCGTGAACGCGCTCCTCTACAGGTTCCTGCCAAGGGAGGGGCAGGGTGGCACCCTCGGGATCTACAGCGCCATAGGCAGCGTCGCCATGTTCCTCGGCAGCTTCCTCAGCGGCAACATCAGCTTCTTCTTCGGCTATTCTGTGACGTTTCTCCTCAGCAGCTTCGCCCTCTTCGGCGCCGCGAGCCTCTTCGAGTGGCACTTCAAGCCGCTGCGGAGGGTCGAGGAGGAGCCCTACTAGACGAGGGTGAAGGCCGCCACCTCACCCGACGGCCCGAGGAGCCCGATTGTGCCAGCGGCCTCGGCGGCATCGGCCAGCGCCCAGAACTCGAGGGCCTGCGGCTGGTTCGACTTATCCGCATCGAACCAGAGACCCAGCGAGGCGCCTCCCCCGGATCGGGGCAGGCTGAACCTGAAGGTGAAAGGCAGGTTCCTGTGCTCCGAGGAGAGGAGCAGCCTCTCGGCGTCGGCCTCAGTCAGCCGCATCAGGGCGCCGTCGAAGGTTATTTCTCCGGACTTTATGTCGAGGGGGACGACCTTCCTGCTCGGGGCAAGGGTGATCTCGGGTGCCTCGTCGTCCTCCGAGGTCTCCGCGGCGAAGGGGTACAGCCCCTCCTCAGAAATTATTGCTGTTGCCTCCTTCTCGATCCTGGCGTCGGGTTGCCCCCGGGGCCAGCCCAGCGTCGAATCAGCCAGCGCCTTTATCGACCCCCGAAGACCCCCGCCGCTGGGCGCGGTCTTCATGTACTTCGCCAGCAGCCGGATCACTTCCTTCGTGAAACCCTCAAGGTCGGCTTCGAGCCGGTCTGCTTCGTCTCCGCCGTAAATCCGGAGCCTCTCGGGGAGCCCGGGCAGACTCACACCTCCTACGGAACCGCCTAAGAGAATGCCGATGTGCATCCATGACCTCGGCTCGGTGGAGGTGCCCACCCACTGGAGGGCGGCGGATGTGAGCCGCATGGGGTCCGCCTCCTCGACGGTGAAGGTGAAGATGGGCCTCTGGCCCGGGTTGAGCACCCACGCGGCGTCGGCGGTCGAGCCGTCATCTGAAACGTAGTTTGCCTCGGCGTGGAAGCCTAGATCCGCCCCCATCTCGACGAGCCACTTGACGCAGCCTTCTCCGTCGGGTGGGATCGGGGGCATCAAGTTACCTCCTGGCGGTCCTAGCGGTAGGCGTCCGAGAGGCGCCTCTGCTCCTCCTCGGTGAGCCTCCAGCCGATGGCGCCCATGAACTCCATGAGGTGGACGGGGTTAGTCGACTTCGGGATGGCGAAGACACCCTCCTGGGATATGAGCCAGTTTAGTGCGACCTGCACACGCGTCTTCCCCCGCGCCCCCGCTATCTCGTCCATCACCGCGTTCGGGGTCTCGATTATGGCTCCGCGCTCCAGGGGCCTGTAGGCGACGAGGCTGACGCCCATCCGGCGGCAGGCGGGCAGGAGCTCCATCCTAGGCTTCTGGTCGAGGAGGCTGTACTGCACCTGGTTCGCGATGAGTCGGGCGTCCTTCAGGTGGCCCTGCGCCTCCTCCATGAGTTGCGCGCTGAAGTTGCTCACCCCGATGAAACGCGTGTGGCCCTGCCTGATGCACTCCTCCATCGCCGCCATGGTCTCCTTCAGCGGCACGCTGGGGTTGGGCCAGTGGACGAGGTAGAGGTCGACGTGGTCGACGCCGAGGCGCCCGAGGCTCGCCTTCATCGAGTGTAGCAGGTCTTCCCTGCGCAGGTGGTTGTGCCAGACCTTGGAGGTGATGAAGAGCTTCTCCCTGTCCCAGCCCTCGATCGCCTCGCCGACGAGCTCCTCGGCGTGGCCCGCGCCGTAGTACTCGGCGGTGTCGAGGTGGGTCAGGCCGAGCTCTAGGGCCATCCTTATGGCTGTGACGGTCTCGCTGTCCCGCGCCTTGTCGGGTGTCTCGCGCCCACCCATGCCCCACGTGCCGAGGCCGAGGACGGGTACCTCGACTCCCTTCGTGATCTCCCTGTACTCCATCAAGCCGGAAGCCTCCCTGAAGGGAGGGGGGAACGGGTGGATAAGAGGTTTAGGCGACGAGCCTCTTCATGAAGCCCGTGTAGTCAGCCGGAGGGATTGTGGGCTTGAACCCCTTCGTGATCTCCCTCGCGAGCTTGGCCTTGTCATAGAGGAGGTCTACGCACGTGAGGGCCATCACCTTCGCGGGGAGAACGTAGGCCGTCTGCTTGTCGACGATCTTGAAGTCCCGGCCGTGCCCCCTGCCCGTGCAGCCTCCCATCCCTATGCTCGTGGTGGGCATTATGCAGCTGAAGTCGCCGAGGTCGGTGGAGCCTGTGGAGTGGCCCTTGACCTTTATCTGGTCCTCCCCCACGAGGGAGGCGGCGTTCGCCTTGAGGACGGCGTCGAGGGCGGCGTCCTTCGTGTAGGGCATGTAGCCGGGGTGGTCGTCTATCTCGACCTCCGCGCCGACCGCCATGGCGCCCGCCTTTAGGGCGCGGTTCACCTTGACGTTGGCGTCCTTGATCGCCTCAACCGTCTTGCCCCTGACGTAGCTCTCCATCCTGACGTCGGCGGGGACGTTGTTCACTATCTCGCCCCCCTTCGTTATGATGGGGTGGACCCTGATCGTGTCCTCGTCCTTGAAGGTCTCCCTCTGGGCGTGGATGGCCATGAGGCCGAGCATCGCGGCGTTGAGGGCGTTTATCCCCTTGTGGGGGCTCCCGCCCGCGTGCGCCTCCAGGCCGATGTAGTGGACCATCTTCCCCACGAAGCCGTTGTTGCTACCACCCACGCTCAGCCTCTCCTTTATCTCGCTGTCCGTGTGGCTCCCGATGCTGATGTCTATGTCCTTCATGTATCCGAGGCGGATGAACTCCTGCTTCCCCCCGAAGAACTCCAGCTTCCCCTTCTCCCTTAGGCTGTTCCTGTAGTCGATCTCCAGGTACTCCTCGGCGGGGACCGTGAGGAGGGCGACGTTGCCGTCGAGTTCACCCATGACGTCGTTTAGGCCGAAGCCCGCGCCGAGCATCGCCGCCATCTGGGCGTTGTGGCCGCAGGAGTGGGCAGCCCCGGTGATGGGGTCGCAGTCGGGGTGGTCGGGGACGCGTATGGCGTCGAGCTCGCCGATTATCCCCACGACGGGGCCCCTCCCCCTCTTCTTCAGGTAGGCCTTCGAGCCCGTTATCCCTATCTTGGACTCGTAGGCCCAGCCCATCTCCCCGTACTTCCTCTCGGTGAGCTCTGCCGTGTGGAACTCCTTGAAGCCGAGCTCCGGCTTCCTCCAGATCGCCTCGCCGATCTCTATTATCTCGTCGGCGCGCGCGTCGATCGCCTCCAGCACCTTCTTCTTGACAGAGTCCTTGGACATGGCTGTAAGGTGGGCTTGTTCCGGATTTAACGTTGATTCGCCCCCCGGGCGACGGCGCCCCAGAATAATTATCTACCCGACGGGGATAACTCTCCCACAACGAGTGTGATCTGTTGAAGCTCCTAGAGTACGAGGCGAAGGAGGTCTTCAGGCGGTACGGCGTCCCCCTCGGGATGAGCGCCGTCGCCACGACCCCGGAGCAGGCCAGAGACGCCTCCATGATGATAGGCAGGCCAGTCGTGGTGAAGGCCCAGGTCGGCGTCGGAGGCAGGGGCAAGGCCGGGGGCATAAGGCCCGCCGACACCCCCGAGCAGACCTACGAGGTCGCCAAACAGATACTCGGCATGAGGATCAAGGACCTCACCGTCCACAAGGTGCTCGTCGAGGAGAGGCTGCCCATAGAGCACGAGGTCTACCTCGGCGTCATAGTCGACCGCGCCGCGAGGTGCTACACCGTACTCGCCTCAAGCGAGGGCGGGATGAACATCGAGGACGTCGCCGCCAGGAGCCCGGAGAAGATAGTCAGGCACAACATCGACCCGGTGAACGGGTTCCGAAGCTACCACGCCAACGGGGTCGCTAGGCGCCTCGGCTACGGGGGCAAGAAGATGCAGCAGCTAGCCGACATACTGCAGAGGCTCTACAGGGTCGCCTACGAGATGGACGCGGAGCTGACGGAGATCAACCCCCTTGTCGAGACCGCGGACGGCTTCATTGCGGCAGACGCGCGCCTCAACGTGGACAACAACGCCCTCTACAGGCACAAGGAGCTGGAGGCCAAGTATCTGGAGAGCTTCGAGGGGGAACTGACGCCCCGGGAGATGGAGGCACGCGCCATGGACCTGACCTACGTCGAGCTCGACGGCGACATAGGCATCATCGGCAACGGCGCCGGGCTCACGATGGCGACCCTCGACACCGTCATGCTCTACGGCGGCCACGCGGGCAACTTCCTCGACCTCGGCGGAGGCGCCAGCCCCGACCGCATCGGCAAGGCAGTAGAGTTCGTACTAAAAGACGATCGGGTGAAGGCGCTATTCGTCAACGTCCTCGGCGGCATCACCCGCTGCGACGACACAGCTAAGGGAATCATCGAGGCGCGGAAGAAGCTCGGAGACAACAAGCCCATCGTCGTCAGGATGATGGGCACCAACGAGGAGGAGGGGAAGAGGCTCCTCCACGACGCGGGGATAGAGACGGACGACACGATGGAGGAGGCGGCGCAGAAGGCCGTCCAACTCGCCAGGGGGGTCTGAACATGAAGCTGATCAACAAGGACACAAAGGTCGTGGTGCAGGGCATCACGGGCACTCAGGGCAGGTTCCACGCCGCGAGGATGAGGGAGTACGGCACAAACGTGGTCGCCGGAGTCACCCCCGGCCGCGGGGGCCAGGACGTCGACGGCACACCCGTCTACGACACCGTCCTCGAGGCAAAGGAGATGCAGGGATGCGACGCATCCATCATATTCGTCCCAGCCGGGGGCGCCCTCGACGCTGCGCTCGAGGCGATGGAGGCGGGGATGGACCCCGTCGTCGTCATAACCGAGGGCATCCCCGTCCGCGACACCATCGAGCTCGTCGCACGCGCCAAGCAGCTCGGCACAACCGTCGTCGGCCCCAACACCCCCGGCCTCATCAAGGCGGGCGAGTCCAAGATGGGAATCATGCCCAACCAGGTCTTCAAGCGCGGCTCAGTCGGCATAATCAGCCGCAGCGGCACACTCTTCTACGAGATAGCCGCCCACGTCACGAACCAGGGCCTCGGCGAATCCACGTGCGTCGGCCTCGGCGGCGACCCCGTCGTCGGCCTCGACTACATCGAGCTCCTCAAGTGGTTCCAGGAGGACCCCGAGACTAAGGCGGTGGCCCTCATCGGCGAGATCGGAGGGGACGCCGAGGAGAAGGCAGCCGACTTCATAGCCTCCGGCGGCTTCACGAAGCCCGTCGCCGCCTACATAGCGGGCCGCGCCGCCGTACCCGGGAAGAGGATGGGCCACGCCGGCGCCATAATCCAGGGCTCATCCGGGACGGCCGAGAGCAAGATGAACGCCCTCCGCGGCGCGGGCGCCGCCATCGGGGAGCAGCCCGTCGACGTCGCCAAGGCCCTCAAGAGGACTCTGGGGTAGCGTCGTCGAGCAGCTCGAGGAGCTTGTCCAGCATCCTGTAGGTCAGGCCCCAGACTATATCGTCGCCTATCTTGAAGACCTCCCCGCGCCACCCCTTGACGGAGGCGGTCGTCCTCCCCTCGCGTAGCTCCTCCAGGTGGACCCACCTGTAGGCTGTGAGCTCGGAGTTGAGTGTGATCTCGGGCCTCCCCTCGTAGAGGTAGACGATGGGGAGGACGTTCCTGTCCGGCTTCATCGAGGAGAAGAGCACGGGGAGGGCGCCGATGTATGTGAGGGCGTCGAGGTCTATCCCCGTCTCCTCGTGCACCTCCCTGACGATCGTGTCCCTGAGGGTCCTGTCGCATGGCGCCTTCTTCCCGCCGGGGAAGGCCATGTCCCCCGACCAGGGGTCCCCAGTGAGCACCGCCCGCTTCACGAGGAGGGTCTCGTAGTCGTCCACATCCTCCCTCAGGAGGATGGCGACTGCGGCCCAGGCCTC
>JAUYEB010000154.1 GCA_030691555.1 Candidatus Bathyarchaeota archaeon | reverse complement strand
AGGCCGATCACGTGCGTCTCGTCGTATGGATGCAGGTAGTTGCTATACCCGGGTATCTTGAGCTTCCCAAGCACACGGGGCGCCGTCGGCTCGCTCAGGTCGATGACGAAGAGCGGGTCGACCTTCTTGAAGGTGACGAGGTAGAGGCGGTCCCCCATGAAGCGGGCGCTGTAGATCTGCTCCCCGGGGGCGAGGTCCTCAAGAGTTCCGACGATCTTCATGTCGGGGTCGAGGACGTAGACGTTGTTCCTCGACGTGCCCACACCCCAGGCCTGACCCGTCGTCGTGGCTATCCTGAAGTAGCCGCCGCTCTCGTCCATGCTGTACTGGTTGAGTATCCACCCGGGGACGCTCCCGTCGGCCACCCCCTCGATGGCGCCGTTCTCGAGCCTGATCTTGTGGACGCCCGTCGAGGAGTAGCCGCCCGTCGTCAGGTAGAGGTACTCGGCGCTGCAGAACACCGTGCCGCTTGAGCCGAGCAGGAACGTCTTAGAGGCCACCGGGGACCCGGGGTCCTGCGCGTTGATGCTCGCCACCGTCGTGTAGGCGTAGCTCGGGTCGGTCCCGTTGTAGTAGTAGATGTTCGTCACGGGGACCTGACAGATCTTGCCGTTCTCGCTGTAGGCGGGTAGCTCAAGGACGCCCCGGTACACCCAGGCGCCCTTCTGGGAGATCACGTAGACGTAGTCCCCGATCAGCCTCGTGGCGACGTAGGCCCCCTCGGCTTCGTATGTCCTCTCCCTGACAGGGTTGACGCGATCCGAGATGTCGTAGAAATAGACCGCCGTGGTGTCCATCATGTAGGTGGGCGCGAAGCCCCCCTTGCTCATCGTGTAGACCCTGCCGTAGCCGCGGGTGAAGACGACTAGCTTGTCCCCCGCGACGAAGAGGTCGCTCACCTCGACGTCGAACTTGATCTTCGTCAGCAGCCTCGCCTCCTCGGCGGGGTAGACCAGCACGATGTAGACCGTGTCGCCCTTCGACAGGTAGATGTAGGTACCGTCGGTCTTCACGACGTCGGCCTCGTCGACACCCGCGACCTGGATGTTCGTCGTCGAGTAGTCAGCCCCCTGCGCCGCCGACTTCGCCGCTGTCGCGGCTGAGGCGACGATGGCAAAGGTGCTGTCAAACCTCACGATGCCTCCCGTTACCCCACCGAAGACACGCCAGTTGTTCTCGCTGACCTTCGCCTTCTCCTCCAAGAACCAGATGAGCTCGGCCCTCGACTTGAAGCTGTTGAAGCCCGGCGGCTCATACTTGAGTATGAGTGGAGAGATGCTGAAGCTCGCGGCCGCATTCAGGATGAGGCTGCCGCAGACTATCCCGAGCAGCACATAGGACGTTAGACGCAATCTACCGGACATGTTTCATCTAGTAGATGCCTCACGGGCAGCAGGCTTAATCCTAGGTTTTAGAACGATCTGAGAATCCTGTTCTAACCATGTGAACAGTGGGGGAAACCGTTAAGGGCGCCCCCGCATTTGGAGCATCTATGCGTCTACTCCTCGTCGTCTCCACCCCCGGCAAGCTCAGGGACGTGGAGGGGCTGAGCAGCGCCGCCGCGAGGGCGGGCCACGACGTCACCGTCTTCTTCAACGAGGAGTCCATCCAGCTGCTGAAGTCGCCTAGCCCCGTCGAGTACCTCTACGCCGACCTGCTCGCCTGCAGGGCGAGCGCCATCGAGTATCAGATAACCAAGGACAACATGGCCGTCAACGCGAGGATGAGCAGCCTCGGCGAGCTGGTCGAGCAGCTGGAGCAGAACGACCGCGTCGTCTTCCTGGGGTGAATGACTTGGAGGACGAGACGACATTCATCTTCAGGAGCAGGGTGGAGCCGGGGAGCAGGTTCTGGGAGGGCCTCCGCCTCAGCGCCGCGTTCGTGGGGATGGACCACATCCCCATGATAGTCTTCATGGACGACGCCGTCAGGGGCCTCCTCCCAGGCGCCCTCCCCCTCCGCCAGCTCTGGGAGTACCTCAAGACCACCGCCGACCTCGCCGGCATCTACGTTCTGGACATCGACATGGAGGAGGCCCACTTCAAGCTGAGCGACCTCGACCCCGAGCTCAACGTGAAGATGATAACCCTTGACGAGCTCGCCGAGAGGGTGTCCGAGAACCGGGTGGTGGCCATCTTCTAGGGGGACTATGGGATGATAATACTACTTCAGATAGGGACCCCCGAGTACGGCGACGCCTTCAGGATAGCCCGCAGGGTGGCGGCCCGGGGGAAGAAGATACTCATACTCTTCACCGGGGAGGGCTGCAAGCTCACGGCCGATCCCAGACTCATGGAGAGCCTCGACTTCGCCCGACTATTCGCGCTCAAATACGACGTCGAGAAGCCCGCCGACAACGTCGAGCTCATAGACTACGACGGCTGGGTCAAGTTGCTCGCCTACTGCAGCAAGACCGTGAGCTGGACCTAGACCCACCAGACCCAGCCGCGCCTCTCCTTGGACATCTCGCCGTGGATGGTCCCGGAGAGTCGGAGCTTGTTCAGGAAGACGACCGTCGAGTCGGGGCAGCGGACGAGGCGCCTCTCCGTCTCTGCCTGTATCTCCCTCGTGGTGAGGGGCCTCCCCGCCTCGCTGAGAAGCTGGATTATTAGCCTGTCGGCGTCCTCCCCCTTCAGCACCTTCGGCTCCATGCCTGAACCAACGGCTCGGGCGCTTTTATCCCTTCAGAGATGGCGGGCCATTGGTCCAGTCCTCGTCTCCGACGGGAGTTGTCTAAACCTTACACTTTTATCCTGAATTATGCATTTCCTCACCGAGGAATATTGGTATGAAGCTGTTCACGGTGGGCCCAGTGGCTTGCTACCCCGTTGTGCTGAAGGCGATGGGTGAGCAGATGTACAGCCACAGGAGCGCCGAGTACAAGAGGCTCCACTACGACACGGTGGCGCGCCTACAGGCATACATCGAGACCCAGAACCCCATTTACCTATTCAGCTCGACGGGGACGGGCTTCATGGAGGCAGCCGTCAGGAACTGCGTCAGGGAGAACATCGTAGTCTGCGTGAACGGCGACTTCGGTAAGCGATTCGCCGACGTCGCCAAGGCGAACGGGAGGAAGGTGCAGATCGTGGAACCCGCGATGGGTGAGCCGGTCACCCCCGGGATGCTCGACGACGCCCTCCGGGGTCACCCCGAGGTCGAGGCGGTCGCCATCACCCACAACGAGACCAGCGCCGGCCTCATCAACCCGCTCAAGGACCTCTGCGCCGTCGCCAAGAAGCACGGGAAGCTCATCTTCGTCGACGCCGTCAGCAGCATGGGCGGCACCGAGCTCAAGGTCGACGACTGGGGCATCGACATCTGCTTCAGCAGCAGCCAGAAGTGCTTCGGCGTCCCCCCCGGCCTCGGGATAGGGTCAGTGAGTAAAAGGTGCCTTGAAGTGGCTGAGAAGATACCCAACAGGGGCTACTACTTCGACCTCCTCCTCTGGCAGAAGGACCACGAGAAGGGGCAGGGCACCCCCGTCACGTCGGTCATCCCCCAGATCGCCGGGCTCAACGCGGCCCTGCGCATGGTCGAGGAGAAGGGCGGCAAGCAGTGGTACTTCAACCTCTACAAGAGGAGGAACACACGCATCAGGCGCTGGGTGAAGAAGCTCGGCACCCCCGTCTACCCCAAGAGGGGCTCTGAGAGCCCGACGGTGAACTGCATCAAGGCGCCGAAGAACGTCCCCGGCCCCAAGGTCTACGAGGCGATGCGGACGAGGGGGTTCGAGCTCGCCCAGGGATACGGCGCCCTCAAGGACACCACGTACCGCATCGGCAACATGGGCTACATACCCAACCTGAGCATAACCCAGATGCTCGACGCCCTGAAGGAGGTCTACCAGGAGCTAGCTCCATAGACCCCTACCTTTTGAAGTAGCCCACAATCTCCGGCCTCGTGAGGAAGTAGATCACTATCGCGTTGACCAGGACCTTCGTCATCGCCTGGACGGGCGACATCGGCTCGATCTCTAAAGCCATGTATGTTCCGAGTAGACCGATGAGTATCTCCCAGCCGGACAGGACCATGGTGCCGTATCTGCCCCAGCTCTGCCCGACGTACAGCCCATAGGCGGCGGCGAACCCGGCCATGCTCACGATCGTGTAATAGAGGGTAACCCCGAGTGGGAAGCCGCCTGCGTAGTATCCGTAGAGGGCGATGGCGTTTATGACGCTCTCCATCGCGAAGAACGAGGCTAGGAGCGTAACTCCGAGGGGTCTGTCCATGCATGGAAACGGACGGGACCGAATTAAAGACTTGACGCCTTGGCCCCCCGGAGGCCCTTATGTGGGCCCCGATCCCGGCTGCTCGACGCCATACTTGGCCGAGATGAAGCAGCTCCCCTCGTGGCTGACCATGCAGGGACCTATCGGGGACTCGGGCGTGCAGCCGGTGTTGAAGAGAGGGCACTCCCACGGGTAGCAGACGGCGCGCAGGACCTCCCCGCATCGACAACCGTGAGGCATCTCGTAGCTCGCCTCCGACTCGAAGTCGAACAGCTTCGAGGCGTCGTGATCGGCGAATTTCTCCCGTATCCTGAGGCCGGAATCGGGGATCGTGCCGATGCCCCTCCATGGGGCGTCGCACCGCTCGAAGACCTCCCCCAACAGCTTCACCGCGTGGGGATTACCGTCAGGTCGAACGATGCGCGTGTACGCGTTTTCCAGCTCCCCCCTCCCCTCCTTAAGCTGTCTGCATATCATGGCCGTGGCGAAGAGGATGTCCAGGGGCTCGAAGCCGGCTATGACCTGCGGGACCTTGTACCTCTCGGCGACCTCCCTGTAGCCGATCTCGCCGATTATGGCGCTCACGTGGCCGGGGTCGATGAAGCCGTGTACGGGCGTCTCCCCCGACTTGAGCAGGTGCATCATCGCGGGCGGGATGAGGATGTGGGCGCTGTAGACGCTGAAGTTCTCCGGCGGGTCTGAGAGGAGCTCGGAGGCCGTGGTTGGGGCGGTCGTCTCGAATCCTACGCCGAAGTGCACTACCCGCTTCTCCGTCTCCCTCGCCATCTTCGCCGCGTCGTGGATGCTGTAGACCACCCTCACGTCCGCGCCTCTAGCCTTCGCATCCGCCAGGCTGCCGAGCCCGGCTGGGACCCTCATCATGTCACCGAAGGTCGTGAGAACCGCCCCTGACTCCGCCAGCCTTATCGCGAAGTCGATACGGTTCGGGGGCACCGTACAGACGGGGCAACCCGGACCCATCAACACCTCGACGTTCCTAGGCAGCAGGCTCCTCAACCCAAACTTCGTGATGGCGTCCTCGTGGGTGCCGCAGACGTGTACGATCCTGATCCTCTTCTCCCCTGATAGTTCCTTTATTAGCTTGACCACTCGCTGGGCCGTGTTGCCGTCCCGGAACCTCTCAGCGATCCCAGACATCACTGAAGCCCAGGGGCTGCCCCATAATAAACATGCGGAACGGCTCTGGGGGACGTATTTATATCACTAGACCCCTCACTCAAGGAGTGATGACAGAAGGCGTTCCAGAAGAGAAGACGCCCGAGAAGCTAACCTTCACGGATAAAATCGACTTCAAGTTCACGGCAGCATACGAGGCCTACAGCAGGGCTTTCGACGCCGTGGAGTCAGCCGTCAAGAAGGACCTCAACGACGCGGTGACCAAGCTGCACGACGGCAAGATGGACTATGGGCTCTTCTACAACACCATAAACCAGCACATTCAGGGCGCTGAAAGGGGGGGCAGCTTCAGGCGCGCCCGGATAGAGGGGCAGCGCAAGCAGGAGTACGCAAAGGACGAGAGGAAGCGGGGCCGGAACGAGCGCTACCGCGGCTAAAACACTGGTTTCTCACTTTATGCCCTAAGGGGTAGGAGTTCGAGATGTCGAAGGCCTCGAAGCTCCTGGATGCGGCTGTGGCCTCGATCTGGTTTGCCATGGCTAGACCGGTCCAGGTCGTGACACAGGTGTCATTCCCGCTATCCAGGGAACGGCCATCACTCTAGCCTCTTGTGGTACCTGTAACGCTCCACGAAGAGGTCGTAGCCCTTCTCGGTTTTCACGAACTCTATCGGCTGCCTGATCCCCTCGGTGATGGTGTAGAACAGCAGGCTGTCGAGCATCGGCTCCGACGGGATGAGCGGCGTCGTGGCGTCGACGAAGTGGTCCCTCTGTTCGAGGTAGAGGAGGCCTCCCCTGCTGATCACCCTGAGCTTCTCAAGACCCATGTGTGTCTGGTACTCGCCGGTCAGGCTCCTCATCTTTTCCCTCAGTCTGAGGTGTGGGTGTGAGTAGGGGTCTTTTCCCATTAGGGCGGCGAAGATGCCGTCTGCGATCGTCGCGAAGGGCGGGCGGCTCGTGTTCGCCGCCATGGCCACGCCTAGCTTTAGATCCGGGACCATGGCGAGGTGGGCGGTGGCGACGAGGAGGCTCCCGCCGTGGCTGACCTGTCTGTGGCCGAGGAAGTCTCGGAGGACGCTCCACCCATAACCGTAGCTCGACGTCCCCCAGTACGTTTCCGTGTACTTGATGTGTGGCGTGAACATTTTCTCCACGGACTCGGCCTTGACCAGCCTCTTCCCCTTGTGGACACCACCCTCCATGATGGTTGCCAGGTACGTGGTCAGCTCGGTCATAGGCGCCATTAGCCCCCCCGCGGCGGCGTTCCAGCTGAAGCCCGGGTTCTCGGAGACGTCGGGGTAGGGGAAACCAGTCGGCTGTAGGGTGCCGTCCGTCTTCTTCCAGTGTGCGACCATCCTATCGGGGTCGGCGTCGAACTCGTGCTTCACCAGGGTGCTCCTCCTCATCCCGAGGGGCTTGAGGATGTTCTCTTGCACGTACTCGTGGAATGGCACACCCGAGACCTCCTGGATGATGTGGCCGACGACCCGGAAACCCTCGTTGCTGTAGAAGAACCGCTCACCCGGGTCCGCCGCGATCTCCGAGTTAGCCGAGTTCACGACGCGGTAGAAGTCATCGACCGACCCCCAAGGAACGCCTAGGTCGACGCCGACGCCCCTGCTCAGGCCTATCGTGCTCGTGCCCAGGTTGGGGAGGCCACTCCCGTGGGTTAGGAGGTGATGGATGGTGATGGGCTTTCCCTCGACGCCGAGCCTGAACGGGACGTATTCTGAGGCCGGGTCGCTTAGCTTTATCTTACCCTTCTCGACCAACTGCATCGCGGCAAGCGCGACGAAGCTCTTGGTGCACGATCCGATGCCGTACAGGGTCTCGGGCGTCGCTGGCAGCGATCTAGCTGGGTCGCGGGACCCGAAGCCCTGAGCGTAGACAACCTCCCCCTCCTTGACGACCGCGACGCTGAAGCCCGGCACCTTTCCCTCGCGCATGAACTCCGGTATGATCCTCTCTGCGAACTCCCTCGCCTTCTCGACTCCTTTCGAAGCAGACATTGGTTATAACTGGGCCAGGGTGGCTTTAAGGGCGGCGGGCCAAACCTTTAATCGGTTTTCGGCGTCTAGGCTCCCACTGGTGAGCACATTGGCCAAGGACCTGAAGCTTCTCTGCGTCGGCGACGCCTTCATCACACGCCGCATAGGCGTCTACGGTGGGGAGCCCGACGTCGCGCCCCTGTTCAAGAGGATAAGGGACGCCGACGTCTCCTTCATCAACCTCGAGATAACCGTCCACAGCTACGAGGGGTACCCAATAGGTGAGGGGAAGTATGATGGATACGGACAGGCGGACCCCATAGTCGCTGACGAC
>JAUYEB010000131.1 GCA_030691555.1 Candidatus Bathyarchaeota archaeon | reverse complement strand
GGACAACGCCGTGCAGCTCTTCGCCATCACGAGCGTCTTCGGGTGCGTCCTCCCCCTCGTCATGGTCTACGGGCTGCTCAAGCTCGACCTGATCAAGGACTTTTATGCCCAAGACAGGGACACGCGCTTCATACCCTTCCTCTGGACGACCGTGTTCTACCTCGTGGGCGCAATCACCCTCATAAACGTCGGCGCGCCATCCGCGGTCACCGCACTGATGGCCACCTACTTCGTCAACGGCATGGTGCTCATGCTCATAACGATGAAGTGGAAGATCAGCATCCACGCGAGCGGGATAACGGGCCCCTTCACGGCGCTCGTCTACCAGCTCGGAGCGACCATGCTCCCGCTTCTGCTCATCGTCATACCCGTCGCATGGGCGAGGGTCGAGCTTAAGGCCCACACGGTCAGGCAGGTGACGGCAGGCGCAATACTCAGCGGACTCCTCACCTGGTTCCAGATGAGCTTCTACCTGCACACACTCTTCGTGTAAAACCCGGGGCTACGCCCCGACTATCTTCTCCCCCATCGACTCGCCGAACGCGTAGGCCCTCTTCGCCTCGTCGCCGCTCGGCTTGAAGACGAAGTCGATGTCGCTCTCGATCAGCTGGATGCCCGCGGCCAGCAGCTCGGTCTCGACCGCCTTCTTGGCGCCCCCGGCCCAGCCGTAGCTCCCGAAGGCGGCGCCTATCTTGTTCACCGGCTTCAGACCACGCATGTAGGCGAGGAATCCGGCGACAGATGGGAAGAGGTGGTTGTTTAGCGTTGGACTCCCGACGAGAACGGCCCTCGCCTCGAGCACGTCGGCGATGACCTCGCTGTGGTGGCTGGCTCCGAGGCAGTGCACCTTCACGTCTACGCCCTTCGACGCGATGCCGTCGGCGATCGCCCTCGCGAGGAGCTGCGTGCTCCCCCACATCGTGTCGTAGACGACGACCGCCTTCAGCTTCGTCTCGCCGGCGACCCATCCCTGGTAGGACTTGAGGATGAGCCCGGGGTCCTTGCGCCAGATGACTCCGTGGCTCGGCGCGATCATCTCCACGGGGACCCCCTCGAGCGCCTTGACGGCGCGGCCGACGCTCCTCCACAGCGGCATCAATATGTTCGCGTAGTAGGTCTCGGCCTCCTGCATCAGCTCCGCCTGGTCGACCTCGTCGTCGAACCTACCGCTAGAGGCGAGGTGCTGCCCGAAGGCGTCGTTACTGAACAGCAGCTTCTCCTCCGGCACGTAGCTGACCATGGAGTCGGGCCAGTGCGCCATCGGTGCGGGGACGAAGGTCAGGCTCCTCTTCCCCAACTTCAGCGACGGCTTCTTCTCGACGGGCGTCGCCTTGATGTCCCCCCCGTAGTACCTCCAGAGGGTGTTTATGCAGCGCTCAGTAGCGAGGATCTCGGCGTTTGGGCACGCCTCGATAACCCGCCGGATGCTCCCCGAGTGGTCCGGCTCGGCGTGGTTCGCGACGACGTAGTCGACCTTCTTGGGGTCGATTACCTCGCTGATGCGCCTGATCTGCTCCTCGGCGAAGGGCGCCTTCACGAAGTCCACGAGGGCGACCTTCTCGTCCACTATCAGGTACGAGTTGTAGCTCGACCCCCTGTTAGTGATGTAGCCGTGGAAGTTCCTTATGCTCCAGTCGACCGCGCCGACCCAGTAGATGCCATCCCTGAGCTGAATCATGGAATTTGCCTTCGATGTGTCCAAGGAAGGAATGAATAAAAGCATTATGCGGGGGGGACGTCGACCTCGAGGAGGTCTGCCGCGACGCTGCTGTTGGGGAAGATGCGTTTCGCCTCGTCGAGGAGAGGCGCCGCGTCGGAGTACCTCCCGCTTATGTGCGTGAGGACGAGCCTCTTCACACCCGCCTTCGCGGCCACGCCGGCCGCCTGACCTGCCGTGGAGTGCCCATCCTCCGCGGCCCTTTCGACGAGGTCCTCGCCGAAGGTGGACTCGTGGATCAGCAAGTCTGCTCCCGTTGCCAGTTTAGCGACGTCGTCGCTCGGCCTGGTGTCTCCGCTGTACACAACCTTCCTGCCGGGTCGGGGCGGGTCGACGACGTCCGACGACTTTATTGTTCTCTCGCCGATGTCGACGTCCTCCCCGTCCTGGAGCCTCTTCCAGATGATCCCCTGGGGCACGCCGAGTCTCGCCGCCTTCTCGGGGTGGAATCTCCCGGGCTTCGATCTCTCGATTACGGCGTAGGACCACGACTCGAGCCTGTGGTCCGACTTGCACGCCTCGACCGTGTAGCCTTTAGCATCTAAGACGACGCCTGGCTCCGCAATCTCGTGCACCGTCACAGGGAAGCCAGGCCCCCCCAGGGTGTCTGAGACGCCCTGCAGGAAGGCGTGGATCCCCCTCGGGCCGTAGACGGTGAGGGGCTCCTCGCGCCTCTGTAGCGTCATGGACTGGAGCAGACCCGGCACGCCCAGGACGTGGTCCCCGTGAAGGTGGGTCACGAGGACGAGCTTCACCCTGCTGAACCCTATGTGGGCCGCGACCATCTGCCTCTGCGTCCCCTCGCCGCAGTCGAGCAGGACGACGCTGCGACCGAGGCATAGGGCGACCGAGGAGGAGCCCCTCTCGGGGGTCGGCATGCTCCCGCTGGTGCCGAGGAAGACCACCTTCAAACGGGCTCAGCCCCCTCGACCACCACTGTGGATGCGGCGTTGTGGTGCCTCACTCTGCGGGACGCCCCTCGAGCCACGTGATAGCCTCCAAGGCTGCTGCGCAGCCGCTTCCGCAGCTGGTGGCGACCTGCCTATACTTCCTGTCGATGAGGTCGCCGGCGAGGAAGACCCCAGGCTTGCCAGAATCTATCCCGTCGCTCTTAATGTAGCCCAGTTCGTCGAGGTCGAGTTGCCCGCGGAGGATGGACGTGTTCGGGTCCCATCCTATCGCGAGGAGAACACCGTCGGCATCTTCGACGCTGACCTCGCCCGTCTTTAGGTTCCTGAGCCTCACGGCCGAGACGCGCTTATCGCCGATGATCTCGTCGACGACTGTGTCGTAGAGGAACCTTATCTTCGGGTCCTCCAGGGCCTTATCGGCCAGGCACCTGCAGGCGCGCAGGTCTTCTCTCCTGTGGACGACGGTGACAGAGGTGGCGTACTTGGCGAGGTCGATAGCCTCTTGCACGGCCGAGTCGCCCCCGCCGACGACGACCACCTTCTTGTCCTCGTAGAGGATCGCGTCGCATGTGGCGCAGACGAAGACGCCGCGACCCAGAAGTCGGTCCTCCCCAGGGACGCCGAGCCTCTTGTGCGTCATCCCCGTCGCGACGATGAGAGCCTTTGCCTCTAGGAGTTTCTCCCCAACCCAGACCCTGATCGGCCTCGAGGCGAGGTCGATCTTCGTAGCCTCGGCGTCGAGGAACTCTGCCCCGAACCTCTCGGCGTGTGCCTTGAACCTGTCCGAAAGCTCGGGGCCGCTGACCCCGTCGGGGAAGCCGGGGTAGTTGTCCACATGGTTGGTGAGGGCTATCTGGCCGCCGACCATCGGGCCTGTGACGACCAGGGTCTTCAGCTTGCCGCGTGCGGCGTAGAGGGCCGCGGTAAGACCCGCGGGCCCGGCCCCGAGCACTATGACGTCGTACAGTGTCCCGCCTCCTACGCGCAGCCCTTGGCGATGTTCTCTATGGTCCCCTGGAGATTCGTCAGGGTCTCCAGCCCGACTATCTCACCGATCTCGACGCCCCTGCAGTAGATCTTGAACGTGGGGGTGCCGATGACGCCCTTTTCGATGGCGAACCTGCGATTCTCCTTGTTATCGAGCACGTTGAGTCTGGCCAGCTTCACCCTGTCGCCCAGCTTCGAGGGCAGCTCGAGGACGGTCGGCTCGATCTTCTTGCAGGTCGGGCACGACTGGTGCCAGAACTCGACCGCGACCGGCTTGTCCGCCTTCGCGACCTCGCGGTCCCAGTCGGTGTGTTGAAGGTTGACGATGGACAATCGGCTTCACTCGGTGAGAGTCGGGAGGGGCTGGATTTAACCCGTTCCCCGGCTAGGCCTCGGCGAACTGGAGGGAGCCGTCCGTTATGACGAGCTCGTAGAGCTGGTTCGGGTAGGGCTTGAGTCTGAAGCTCTCCAGCTCGTCGCCCGTCAGGATGAGGGTCAGCTTTCCCTGCTCGTAGTCCCTCCCCATCCCGGGGAGGACGCTCTGGAAGCTCTTGGTGACCTGCACCACCATCTGGCCTATCTCCTCGGGGACGTCGGGGTTGCTCATCATCATCACGGGCGGGCGCTGGCGGACCTCGACGAAGTCGATCTGGAAGCACTCCCGCCCCTCGGGGTCCTTGACCGACTTGACGGACTGGACCTTTATCCTGATCTTGGAGCTTATCAATGGCTTTCGCTGAGAGAAGCGTGGCTGCGGTATAAAGGGGTTAGGAGACCTATCCGAGTTCCCTGAGCTTCCCCGCGATGAGCCCCGCGACGGTCACCCTGCTGAAGGGGGTCTCGATCGTGTCCGTGGAGAGGATCGGGTCCGCGCCCGCGGTCCTGATCTTCTCCTCGGCGCCGGGCATGTAGAGGACGTGCGTGCACGCCGCGGCGACCCTCTCCGCGCCCTGTGCCTTCAGCGCCTCCACCGCCTTGGCCATGGTCCCTCCGCTGCTGATCATGTCGTCGAATACCACGGCGCGGCGCCCCGCGATGTCTAGGTTCTTGATCTCCATCCTTATCTCCCCGGTCTTCCTGTCCCGCGTCTTCTCGAAGAAGTTGAAGCCCCCGCCGAGGACCTTCGAGGCGGCCTCGGCGATGTAGATGGCGCCCTTGTCGGGGGAGAGGCTGTAGGCCCTGTCGAAGCCCTTCTTCTTCAGGTACTCGGCGAGGAGTGGGACGGCCGAGAGGTTGTGGACCTTCACGCCGTGCTTCGCCTCTATCGCCCTCACCGAGGCCTCGTTGTGGATGTTCACGACCACCAGATCGGACACCCCTGCAGCCTCGAGGAGTCGGACGACGACGTCGAGGCTGAGCGCCTCCAGGTCGAGGAACCTCTTGTCCTGCCTCGCGTACGCGAGGTAGGGGATGACCGCGACGACCCTCTTGGCGCCGAAGTCCTTCGCCGTCTGGGCCATGAGCAACAGCTGCATCAGCCGCGTGTCAGGGTTCGGGGAGGTTGTCTGCACGATGGCGACCGCCTCGCCCTGGACGGGTTTGGTCAGCTTGATGTAGCTCTCCCCGTCGGGGAAGACCCTGTGTTCGACCGTATGGGGCTCGACGCCGAGCTCGGAGGCGATCCTCCAGCCGAGCCCGAGCGATGCGGGGCCAGGGATTACGATCATACGGGGAAGGATCGGCGCAACCAGTAGATAAGCGGGACCCCAGCTAGAAGGGGGCGAAGAGCTGCGTGAAGACGAAGAGGGCCCCCGCCGAGACCGCGGCCGCGACCCACACCCTCCGGTCCCACTTGAATATCTTCATCCCGTCGAAGACGCCGAAGGGGATGAGGTTGAAGAGGGCGAGGAAGGCGTTGATCGTGATCCCGTAGTAGGCGAGGATCTGGACGATGCCGGGGGGGACGACGAGGTAGACGAGCAGGTAGATGATCGCCTGGGCGATGTTCGTTGCAGGCCCCGCGATGGATATCTTACCGTACTCGTTCCAGTTGAGCATCCCCGCGATCATCACCGCGCCCGGGGCGATGATCATCAATGGCAACGCGGTGGTCTGGAGGAGGACGAAGGAGAGGAAAGTCAGGAGCAGCCCCGTCGTGCTGAGGCGGAACTCGGCCCACATCCCCAGCCGCTGGGCCATGAACTTGTGGGCGAGCTCGTGGAGCATGAAGGCGAGCGTGAGGACGCCTACCACCCCGAGGACGAAGTCCGGCGCGGTGTTGAACAGGCCCCATATCCTGAAGAATGGGAGGGTCACGATCACGAGGAGCCCTATGGCGAGGTCCCTCAGCTCCCTCCTGCTGAACCAGAACGGCCTGAGGACGCGGCTCGTCGAGTAGTTCCCGTAGGAGCCGCCGGAGGAGGCGTAGCTACCCACCTGGACGGTGCTGGGTTTGGAGGCGGTGTATTCGCCCTTGCAGTCGTGGAACTCGGGGAGCCTGTGCTGCTCGCAGTAGTAGCCGCCGCAGTAGTTGCACCTGAAGGGCATGTAGGTCTCTACGCCGCATTTATCGCACTTGACCAATGGGCTCCTCCCGAATTAGCTGGAACCGGCCATAATAAGAGTTAGTATAAGCGGCCGGACCCTGAAGGGGGATAGAATTCGACCCAGGTGTCTAGGCGACGGCCCGTTTGACCGCTGCGACGATCTTCTCCGCGCTGGGCAGCAGCTCCTTCTCCAGCCTGGGGTTGAAGGGGAGGGGGATGTTGGGCGTCGCGACGCGGATCGGTGGAGATTCGAGGCTCTTCAGCGCCCTCTCCGCGGCCAGAGCGACGATCTCGCCGCTGAAGCCGTAGTGGAGGTAGTCCTCGTCGACGACGACTAGGCGTCCGGTCTTCTTGACGGAGTTGACTATCGTCTCCTCGTCGAGGGGGACGAGTGTGCGTGGGTCGATGACCTCGACGCTGACCTTCCCCTTGAGCTGGTCGGCGGCCTTCATCGCCTCCTGGACCATGAGGCTGGTGGCGACGACGGTGACGTCCTTGCCCTCGCGGACTAGGTTGGCGACGCCGAGGGGGACCTCGTAGGGCTCCTTCGGTACCTGCCCCTTGGTGGGGTAGAGGAGCCTGTGCTCCATGAATATCTTGGGGTTGGGGTCGCGTATGCTGGCGATGAGGAGGCCCTTGGCGTCGTATGGGTTGCTGGGGACGACGACCTTGAGGCCCGGCATGTGGGCGAAGAGGCCGTGGAGGCTCTCGCTGTGTGTCGCCCCGCTGCTGGTGCCGGCGCCGGTGAGGACGCGCAGGGTCATGGGGACGCTGACCGCTCCGCCGCTCATGTAGGTGCTCTTGGCGAACTGGTTTAGTATCTGGTCCATGGCGACGAGGCCGAAGTCGACGAGCATGAGCTCGACGACGGGGCGGTAGCCGGCTATGGCTGCGCCGACGCCTGCGCCTATGAAGGCGGTCTCGGTGATGGGGGCGTCGCGGACGCGCTCGCGCCCGAACCTCTCCTTGAGCCCCTTCGTGGCCTCGCGCCACTGGCTGGAGACGTTCTCGCCGAAGACGATGACCTTGGGGTCGCGCTCCATCTCGGCGAGGTGGGCCTCGTTGAGTGCCTGGCCGAAGGTGATCTCGCGTGTTGGCATCTCAGTCTGCCTCCTTGTAGACGCAGGTGTACGCCTGGTCTGGTGTGGGCTCGGGGCTCTTTAGCCCGAAGTCGATGGCCTTCTGGACCTTGGCTGCCTCCTCTGCCCTGATCTGTTCGTCGAGCTTGCGGGGTATCTTCTGCTTTAGGTGGTCTATGGGGTCCCACTGGCGCTCCTTCTCGTTTGCTTCGAGGCGCCCCTCGAGGTTGCCCTCGAGTTGGTGGACCTTGAACTCTAGTAGTGTGGGGCCCTTGCCGGCGCGTGCGCGTCTGATGGCCTTGCCCGCGGCCTTGTAGACCTCGGCGGCGTCCCAGCCTGTGTGGGTGCTGCCGGGCATGGCGTAGTTCTTGGCCCTGAGGCTGACCTTGTCTATGCTGAGCTGGGGGTAGTCTATCTCGTGGCCGAGCATGCGCTGGACCTCGGGGCTGCTGTTCTCGCAGACGAAGACGATTGGTAGTTGCCAGCAGGCGGCGAGGTTGAGGGTCTCCTGGACGCCTCCCTGGTTGCTTCCGCCTTCCCCGAAGTAGGAGACGGCGACGTTTCGCTTGGCCTTGAGCTGGTCGGCGAGGGCGTAGCCGGCGGTCATGGGGACGCTGCCTCCGACGACGCCGTTTGCGCCGAGGGCGCCGACGCTTGGGTCGAAGGTGTGGTAGGGGCCGGCCTTGCCGTGGTTGAAGCCGGTCTCCTTGCCCATGAGCTCGGCCATGAGCTTGTCGAGGTCGCAGCCCTTGGCTATGAGGTGGCCGAGGGCGCGGTGTGTGCTGCCGATCTGGTCGCCCTTGCGTAAGTGGGCGGAGACGCCGGCGGCGACTGCTTCTTGGCCGGTGTAGAGGCCGAAGCGTGCGGGTATCTTGCCCTCCTTCGTCAGCCTGCGGACGGCGTTCTCGAATGTCCTGATGCGTACCATGACTCGGTAGAGTTCTGCGGTCTTCGCTTCGTTTAGGCTCAAGGTTGCTCTGGGGATGTGTGTGGTCTGGTGGATTTAGGGTTTCCCGCGCGTGCTTATGGCGTGCTACTGCTCATAACGGTTTTTTTCTTTTTCCGCGTGCGTGCATAGGTGGGGGGAGGGGGGTATGTTCGTCGTCGCCATGTTTCCGGCTGTTTTGGCCGGTTTTGTTGATCGGGGCTTTTTTCCGGCTCCTTTGGCGGAGGAGGGCGGCGGATGTTCGTCGCGTGATTGGATGGCTTATGTGCACGTTTTTGTGCGTAATCTGGAAGAATCGGGGCGTTTTTCAGGCCTCTCCGAGGGGAAGAAACTGATTTCAGGCTCGGATGGGTTACCCTACCCTACCTTTTTTCTGTTCTACGCCAGACCCGTTTGCTCTTACGGCTTCGGTTTGGCGTCCTTTGCGGGCGGGGTCGTCTTCGGCAGGATGGCCTTGACGCGCCCGACCTTGCCGTCAGCTAGCCGGACCTTGATGCCGTGCGGGTGGAACTGGCTGCCGGTCAGTATCTCCTTGACCACCCCACGGGTGAGCCTGCCGGTCGCCTGGTCATTCTTCAGGACGACGTCGACTGTGTCGCCCGGGCGTATCTCGCTCCTCTTCGTGCCAGCCATCGGCTTTCGGCATTAGACGATGTGCGGCTACGATTAAAACGCTTGGAGGGGTCCACAGCGAATAGTGGCTTTCGATGCCGGTGGGCCTATCGTTTCGAAGTTTGGCGCGAGTTGGGTGTGGCGGGCCCGGAGGGATTTGAACCCTCGATCTCCGGCTTAGAAGGCCTGCGCGCCGGCGTCGGGTTGCGGCTGCCGGCTAGGCGCCTTATCCTGGCTTGGCCACGGGCCCCCACCGCATTGATGAGCGCCCCCTTTTT
>JAUYEB010000107.1 GCA_030691555.1 Candidatus Bathyarchaeota archaeon | reverse complement strand
GCGAAGGGGCTGGAGCAGAACATAGTAAACGACCACCCCAACATCTCCGCCCCCGACCAGTTCACCAAGTTCAAGAACAAGCCGGACGTCGGCGTGGGACCCGGGGAGGACAGGATACTGAAGTTCGGCGCTAAGGCGTTCAAGGAGGAGCGGGACGAGAAGATGCGCAGGCTCCTCGCCCACCTGCTAAAGGAGAAGCTGATGAAGCTGGGGCGCGAGCTTGAGCGGAAGGACGACTGGAGCCGCTTCGCTTCCGTTCGACCCTTCCAGCCCGGGGAGGACACCGACTCCATCGAGGAGGACCGGAGCCTCGAGAACATCCTCGACCTCGGGCGTAAGATAGAGGAGATCAGGCCCGAGGACTTCATGATGCTCAAGCGGAAGAAGAGGAACAGGAGCATCATCTACATCCAGGACATAAGCAACACGATGTTCTACGACTACGAGGGCATAAACTCCGTCAACTACAGCGTGCTGAGCCTCATCCCCCTCATGTGGGGGCTGCGCAACGACAAGTGGGGGCTCATCCTCTACGAGAGCAACAGCCACGTCATCAAGGACCTAACCGACGAGATGGACCTCGAGCCCATCCTCGAGCAGCTCCTCGACATGATAACGATGACGACGACGCAGATGGAGTTCAGGTTCAGGGGGACCATCGACGGCTCGACGTGGGGAGGCACGATACCGAACAAGAGCATACAGTGGGCCTACGAGCAGCTCTCCGAGGCGCCCGAGCGCAGCGACCGGATATGCTTCTACTTCAGCGACTTCGTACTCACCGACCCGAGCAGGGACAACGACGAGAGCGCGAAGAACTACGAGACTATCGCCAGGATGGTCGACGACGGCATCCGAGTGTTCGCCGGCATCAGTCCCCTCGCGCAGAGGGAGATATTTAGGCCATACACTACCACCGCCATAGCGAAGCTCAAGAAGCTGGGCGTGCCGATGGTGGAAACCTACATCCCGAGCCAGTTCCTGGAGAAGGCGCACGCCTTCTTGGATGAGGTTTAGGTATCGTTCATCGCTTGATCTGAGAGCAATCACATTCTCCCAGCCGCGGCGCGTCGCCGATGTTGCTCTCCCTTGATGTAAATAACTAAATCGTTTGTTTATAGTTGTTAGGGGGTTAGTCTCAACATGCAGAGAAATGGAATTAACCCCATCATGATTGGCGGCGTATTACGCAAACGAATCCGCCGAACTGTGTTAGCCTGGAGGCGCCGGGGTTTGTCGCATCCATTATAATGACCGTGGCTCCGAGGTTCTTAGAAACTTGAACGATACTTTGGAATCGGCTTCTCCACTGGTTGGAACCATAGAATTTCTCGGTCATAATCAGCTTCGAGGGCTTCAAGCCACGTTCCAAAGCGTCGCCAACTTCATCTATTGTGTAGAGTACCTCGCCGAGTTCCAGGTCCCTCTCAAGCTGCTTGGCGATCGTGGAGCCAGTTTCTTCAGTCGCCGCCTTGACGGTGTCCTGTAGCTTGTTGGCCTTTATCAGTTGGATGACGTCGTTGCTTGTGCCGACTTTTCCCGTGAGCGTTCTCAAGGTGGTCTTTTCCTTTAGCCACCTGTGGTGTTTGGTTACGTGTTCGGCGAAGAGGGAGGCCAATCTCGCCTTATCCTCCGAAGCAACGATGACGCTGTTGAAGCCCTCGGGGAGCAGGGCCCTGATGGTCTCGATAACCTCTTCGCGGAATCTGTAGTCGGCCTTTTCGCCGTCTCCCCCCTTCCCGATGTTCTTGCCCGGTTTGACGGATTCGCTGTAGACGAGCCAGATGTGGGCCGCTTCGTCGTCGATGCCGATGAGGATCGCGGCGGGGTAGCCTCGTCGTCCTCTCCTCGGCAACGCTACTCCCTCGGCTTGTAGCCCGTGAGGCGCCTGTGGTTCCCGCCGAATATGAGCCGGATGCCGTCGTCGTCGACGAGGCCGTCCGCCTTGAGGCTCTGGAGGGCGTTGAACTGTTCCTCTAGGATGTTGTATCGGAAGCCTCGTGGGAAGAATGTGGAGTCGGTGCCGAAGAGTATCTTGTTTGCGCCCCCCGCCTTTATGGCGTGCCTGAATATCCCCTTCAGGTCGAGGTCGTATGGGAGGTACTTCATCCAGATGTTGCTGCCGCTGCTGTCCATGTAGACGTTGTCCGCCTGGTACTGCATGAGGAGGACCTCCCTGAAGAAGCCGGCGCCGAAGTGGGCGATGACGAAGTTTAGCTCCGGGAAGTCCCTGGCGGGGGTCTGGATGTCTATGGGGTTGCCGCTGCGGAGGTCGGCCTCTCCGCCGATGCTCACGCCGAAGTGGCAGAAGACGAGCATCCTGTGCCTTTGCGCCTCCTCGTAGATGGGGCGGAGCTGCTCGTCGTAGGCGTGGACGCCGCGCCAGCTGGAGGGGTAGAGCTTTATCCCGTAGAAGCCGTCCTCGGCGGCCTTCCTGATCTTCTTCGGGGCGTCGGGGTCTGTGGGCTGGACGTTGAGGTAGCCGAGGAAGCAGCCGGGGAACCTCCGCCGGGCCTCCATGAACTCGTCGTAGGTCTCGGGGCCGATCATGAAGCCGACGCTGCTGACGCCGTGCCTGTCGAGTTCGTCGGCCCACCTCTGCGCGGAGTCGAAGTTCTCGTCTGGCATCTCTATGCTCTTCATGTCCGTCCTGGTGGCGGTGCGCTTCTGGAAGCTGGTCATGCTGCGCCCCCTCTGCGCCCATGCGCGCATGGAGCCGGCGGTCATGAAGTGGGCGTGGGCGTCGATGACCTCTATGCCTAGCTTAGACCTCATTTGGCACCCCTCTTGATAGGTAACCCTAGGCGGTTCGGGGGGATATCAAGGTTCTCAATGTGTGGCTTTGGCGCTATCGCCTCTCGCTGATCTCCGGGATGCTCAGGAGTTCGCCTACGCTCGCTATCATGTAGTCTGGGGCGACGTTCTCGGCGTCGGGCTCCCTCACCCTCAGCCAGACCGCCATCATGCCCGCCGCCTTCGCCCCCGCGACGTCCGTCCTGAGCAGGTCGCCGACGTGGAGCGCCTCGCCCGCCCCCACCCCGAGCTGCCTGAGCGCAGACGCGAACGCCTCGCCCCTGGGCTTGCATACCCCCGTCTCGTCGGAGAAGACGGTGGCTGAGAGGCTCTTCAGCAACCCGAGCCTCTCGAACAGTTTTCTGATCTCTGCCCCGGATGTGACCCCGGTGTCGCTTATTATGCCGAGCTTGAAGCGACTTGAGAGTGCGGTGATGGTTTCCGCTGCGCCTCGGGTCAGCTCCGGTGGGTCTTCGTTGATCAGCGCGCCGAACCGCCCGAT
>JAUYEB010000083.1 GCA_030691555.1 Candidatus Bathyarchaeota archaeon | reverse complement strand
CCTGAAGAGGCACAAGATCGAGTCGTCCAGCCTCCAGGTCGAGGTGGACGCGATGAACGAGAAGGAGCCGAGCAGGGCGTCCGGCTTCACGATCACGGTCAAGGTGGGTGCGAAGCTCGATCAGGGGCACTTCGAGGGGCTTCTGGCCGAGTTAAAGCGCTGTTACGTCGGGAACACTATGCGCGGGATGCCTCGATTCAACTACGAGGTCAAGTCTCTCTCGGGCTGATCGGCGCCTTTTCGTGTAATTTTTTCTTCGTTTTAGGCGTCTTTTTTGAGCGTTTTTGACGCGTTTTGTGTACATTTTTGTACATTTACAACCCCAATTGGGGGAGTTTTTGGGGTTATTTTGGCGAATGGAGCCGTATTTCTAATTATTTTGGTGACCCCCCCTCCCCCCCTTTGCGTGCGGCTTGAGCTATTTCTCACGGCCAAGGGGCTAGAAGGCATTATCTGGGGGATAATGTAGATATTATTGGAATATGGGCAGTGGTTCAATGCACAAGGGCAAGTTCGCTACTAAGGCGGTTCATGCCGGTCAGCCGCCGGACCCGGTGACGGGCGGCGTATCCGTCCCCATCTACGCCTCGTCCACCTTCGTCTTCCAGAGCGCCGAGCAGGGCGCCGCGAGGTTCGCGGGGAAGGAGACCGGCTACATCTACAGCAGGCTCGGCAACCCGACGGTTAGGGCGCTAGAGGAGAGCATAGCGGCGCTAGAGGGTGGCGAGGACTGCAGGGCGACCGCCTCCGGCATGGCGGCCATCTCCACCGCCACGATGGCGGTCTGCAAGTCCGGCGACCACATACTCGCCGGCGACGCCCTCTACGGGGGCACCCACAAGGTCTTCACGGACATCCTCAAGGCCTACGGCGTCGAGTGCACCCTCGTCGACACGAGCGACCTCACCGCCGTCGAGAAGGCGATCAAGCCCAACACCAAGCTCCTCTACATAGAGACCCCTTCGAACCCCATGATGAAGCTCACAGACATGAAGGCCATCGCCGAGATCGCAAAGAAGCGGGGCATAACCACGATGGCGGACAACACATTCATGTCCCCCTACCTCCAGCGCCCCCTCGAGCACGGCATCGACGTGGTCGTCCACAGCATAACGAAGAGCCTGAGCGGGCACAGCGATGTCCTCGGTGGCGCCATCGTAGGGACGAAGGCGTTCCTGAAGGCCATGGACCCGATGTACAAGAACATGGGTGCGAACCTCGGCCCCTTCGAGGCCTGGCTCACCCTACGCGGCATAAAGACGCTGCACGTGAGGATGCAGCGCCAGACCGAGAGCGCCGGGAAGATAGCCAAGTGGCTGGAGGACCACCCCAAGGTGGAGTGGGTCAAGTACCCGGGGCTCCAGAGTCACCCCCAGTACGAGTTGGCGAAGAGGCAGATGGACGGCTTCGGCAGCATGATGAGCTTCGAGCTCAAGGGCGGCGTCGAGGCCGGGCGCAAGGTGATGAACAACGTCGAGCTCTGCAGCCTAGCAGTCAGCCTCGGCGCCGTCGAGACCCTGATCAGCCACCCGGCCACCATGACCCACGCCATCGTCCCAAGGGAGGACCGCCTCAAGGCGGGGATCACGGACGGTCTCGTCCGTTTCAGCGTCGGCATCGAGGACGTCGACGACATAATCGAGGACCTCGACCAGGCCCTCGCCAAGGCCTAGACTACTGGGCCAAACCCCGGGGCCGCAAAGATTCATACGGCCCCACCCAGTTTTCAACACTCATGAGCGCCAAGATAGAGAGGATAGAGGGAACCAAGTTCAGGGCCAACGTGGGCGGCTTCGAGATAGTCACGGGGCGGGTGAGCGACGATGCGCCGCCCGAGGGGATGGCTGCTGGCGCGGTCCTGTTCGCCGCCATCGGGCTCTGCACGGGCACGAGGCTCGTGGAGCAGATGAGGAACCGGGGCTGGGAGGTCGGCGCCGTCCGCGTCAACGTGAAGCCGAAGGTGAGCAAGGACATGAACCGCGCCACCGAGATAGCGATGGAGGTGGAGCTCGAGGCGGACCTGACGGAGGAGCAGAGGCTTGAGACGCTCAGGGAGGCGGGGCGCTGCTTCGTCAGCAACACCCTGAAGAACACACCCGAGTTCAGGGTAGAGCTAAAGCTCGTCTAGCCCGCTAATTTCATCTGCTCATCCGACTCCGGGAGCCGGCCGAGCGCCCGCAGCAGGTGGGCGTAGTTCTCGTGCGCCTTCTTGAAGTCGGGCTTGAGCTCGATAGCCTTCTTGTAGTGCTCCTCGGCGTCGGCGGCCCTGTGGAGCTTCACGAGGACGTTGGCGTACCAGAAGTGGCCGTCTGGGAAGGCGGGGTATACCCCGAGGGTCCTCACGAAGTAGGCATCTGCGTCCTGGAGCTTCCCCTGGGTGACGAGGTTGAGCGCGGCGTTGTACTGGGGTGTGACCCAGCCGGGCTTGAGGTCGGCGGCCCTGCGCAGGTGCTCCTCCGCCTCGGCCACACGCTTCGACTCCCAGAGGTAGACGCCGTAGTCGTTGTGGGCCTCAGCCGAGTCGGGGCTCATCTCCAGCGCCTTCGCGTAGAGGGCCTCCGCCTCCGCGGGCTTCTCCCTCTTGAGGGCGTTCGCCTGCTTCAGCGTCTGCGCCGGGTCGTGGAGGCGGTTCCTGAGCTTGTCGTGCCTCGCCTTGACCTCCGGCCAGTTGGGGCGTATCTCCAGCGCCCTCCTGTATCGCTCCTCGGCCTCCTGGAACTTGCCTGAGCCCTCTAGGATGATGGCGTAGTTTAGCTGGGTGTTGGGGTCCTCGGGCTTCAGCTCGATGGCGCGTGCGATGTATCTCTCGGCCTCGTCGTGGCGCCCCTTCTTCCAGAGTATGACCCCGTACATGGAGTAGACGTCGGCGCTCTGGTCGTCTAGGAGGAGTGCCCTGCGGGCGCTCTCCTCGGCGTGGTCTAGGTCGCCCCTCTGCTGGAGGACCAATGCGAGGAGGAGGCGGTACCCCGCCACGTCGGGGTCCGCGGCTATCGTTTTGCGGAGGAACGCATCCGCGTCGTCGAGGCGCCCGTTCCTGATGAGGTACTGGGCGCTCATGCTCGTCAGGGCGACGTCTCCGGGGCTTGCGGAGAGCCCCATCCTGAGGTACTTCTCCACCTCCTCCTTCTTCCCCACCTTCTCCAGTATCTCGCAGAGGAGGACGTAGGCGGCGCCGACGCTCTGGTCGGCGAAGACCGCCTTCCTGGCGTAGAACTCGGCCTCCTGGTAGTCGCCCTTGTCCCGGGCTGAGGATGCCCTCGCTATGAACTGCCAGACCGGCTCTATTCCCAAGTCGACGCCCATGAGCTTCCCTCTATTGTTTCATGGACCCCGTTTAATGGGTTTCGAGGGTTGGGCGGGTCTAAGGCCCGAGGGGAGGCAGTCTAGGGGTGTAGAAGGTGATGGAGCCCCGAGCGGGATTCGGACCCGCGACCTACAACTTACGAGGCTGCCGCTCTGACCGCTGAGCTACCGGGGCGCGCTCCACCATACCGGTGAGACACCTGTTTTTAAGAAAATCGGTGCGTCTAGGTCGGCGCGACGACGCCGTTGTTGATCAGCTCGTCGATCTGGGCGTCGCTCAGCCCGAGCACCATGCTCAGTATCTCCTTGTTGTGCTGGCCTAGCGTCGGGGCGGGGGTCTTCCTCTCCGTGGGGGTGAGGCTGAACTTTATCGGGTTGTTGACCGTCTTGTACTTGCCCGCGAGTGGGTGGTCGACCTCTATGAACATCCCACGCGCCGCGAGGTGGGGGTCCTTGACCGTCTCGTCCAGCTGGTAGATGGGGGAGGAGGGCAGGTCCGCGGCCACTAGCTCGGCGACGGCCTCGTCCCTGTTCTTCGAGGCGACGTACCTCTCGCAGTCCTCCTTCGTGGGCTCCTCCATGTTGAGGAACTTCTTCAGGTTCTCAAGCGCGCTCGGGCTGAATGCGCCAACGCGGACCCAGCCACCGTCCTTCGCCTTGAATATGCCTCCGACGCCGCCGGTGGGGTACTTCTTCCTCATCTCCCACATGGGCATCCCGCTTAGGAAGTAGCCCGTGACGCCCGGGTTGACGGCGACCATGCAGTCTAGCTGGGCGACGTCAATCATCTGGCCGAGGCCGGTCTTGTCGCGGTAGCGGAGGGCGGCGAGGATCGCCATCGCTGCCATGCTCCCGGGGAGCATGTCGCCGAGAGCCATCGCCATCTCGATCGGCGGCCCCTCCGGGTCGACGCCGTCACCCGTCATCCGGGTGTGGCCGCTCATCGCCTCCGCGAACATGGCGTAGCAGTTCCTGTTCTTGTAGGGGCCCGTCTGGCCGAATCCGCTGAGCGCCGCGTAGATTATGCCGGGGTTGAGCTTCTTCAGGTCCTCGTATCCGAGGCCCAGCTTCTCCATGGTGCCGACGCTCATGTTCTGGACGACGATGTCGCTCTTCTTTATCAGCTCCTTGAGGAGGCGCATGCCCTCGGGGCTCTTGAGGTTGAGGGTGAGGTCCTTCTTGTTCTGGTTGAGGTGGTGGAACGTGTAGGGTGCCCTGCCGTAGAGCATGCCTTCGCTTATCCTGTCGATGGCGCCCCACGGGGGCTCGATCCTGATAACCTCGGCTCCCATGTCCGCCAACATCATCGTGGCCCAGGGACCGAACCAGACGTGGGTCATGTCGACGACCCTTATGTCCTCGAGGGGTTTGCGCATCAAGTTGTTCACCAAGCGGTTCTATATCCATCGGGGATAGGCGTATAAGACGTTTATCAGA
>JAUYEB010000054.1 GCA_030691555.1 Candidatus Bathyarchaeota archaeon | reverse complement strand
TCTGCAGGCAGAAGAGCAGGCTGGAGCTGAGGCAGTTGCCCATCGCCGCGGCGAGCAGCATCGAGGGGTCGGGTCCGGACCCCTCACCTACGGGGGGCTTCTCGTCCGTGACCAACTCCTTGAAACCCTCCCCGCCGAAGTCGACCCTGAAGGAATAGTCCTGTATCCTCTCAAGCTCCACCGTGAGAGTCTTCTCTTCCTCGCTCAATCCGATCGGGATGAGTTGGGAGGGCCGATGTTTAAGACGATTTTGCTTCCCCGCCGACCGGCGGGGGGGTTGGCAGGGGCTCCTCGGGGTGCTCCTTCTTGTACCTGTTCTCGTAGACGAAGCCGAGGCCGAAGAGGCTGAACCCGAGAATGACGCAGATCCAGATGATCCACTCGCTCGACGTGTCCCCGCTGACGGTGATCTGGTAGACGGTCGAGGCGCTTATCAGGGCGCACATGATGGCGGCGAGGTACATCAGGTTCCAGGGGGTGACTGAGAATCTCCCTGCCATGGTGGTCGATCTCATACCACCGGCGGCCCGGATTTAACTCTCCCGATACGGTTATAGACGCTCATGGACTCATCTGAGCCGTGTCTGGAATGAGGAGAAGGGAGAAGGAGATCACGGAGAAGGCCGTCATAGAGGAGGTACTGAGGGAGCAGGAGGTCGGCCGACTGGCCACCGCCGTCGACGGCGAGCCCTACGTCGTGCCGATCAACTTCGTCTACAGCGACGGCAAGGTGATCTTCCACAGCCACCGGGACGGTAAGAAGATGGCGAACATCTCCCGGAACCCCCGTGTCTGCTTCGAGGTCGACTCCGGCGAGATGGTGAAGGCGGAGAAGCCCTGCGACTTCTCCTGGAGGTACATGAGCGTGGTCGTGAGGGGGAAGGCCCGGATAATCGAGGGCGACGAGAGGCGCCTCGCCGCGCTGCGCAAGATCAGCGACAAGTACGCCCCGGGCAAGGGCAAGACCCTCACCATGGAGGACATGGCCAAGAACCCCCAGCTCGTGCTCGTTGAGATAGCCGTCGATGAGATGACTGGGAAGAGGAGCCCCGTCAAGCCTTCCAGTGCCTGAACCAGACCCTGAGGCTGTTCTGGACCCACTCGGGGCGGTCCGACGGGTAGATCTCGGGGTACCTCGCCTTGACGGCTTCGTCCTCGGGGACGCCCTCCGAGACGAGCCTCTTCATCATCCGCCGCATAGCCCTGAACCACTTGAGCTGCTTCTCGACCTCGGCCTTGTCACAGAGGGAGCCATGCCCGGGAACAATGACATCGACATCGAGCTTGAGGTACGCCTGGAGCGCTTTTATCCACCTGTCGGGGTCGGCGGTCGAGTCGCCGGCCCACGGGAACCTGCCGACGAAGAGGTTGTCACCAGCGAAAAGGACCCTGTCCTTCGGCACGTAGACGTAGCTGCTGCAGTCCGTGTGGCCCCCTGTGTTGACGATGCGGACGTCGCCGACCCTGTAGCTGCGCTCAAACGTGGTGGTGGGGAGGACGATTCGTAGGCCCTTGAGCATCGGCACCCGGTCGGGGTTGGACTTCTTCATGTCCTCAAGCATCTTCTCCAGGCCCTTAGGTGTCCACGCCGTCTTGAGGCTATCCTCCATCTTCTCCTTGAGCCTGAAGTGTGCGACGATGTCGGCGTCCTCGAATGCCTGGTTTCCGAAGACGTGGTCGCTGTGGACGTGTGTGAGGAGGAGGTGGGAGACGTGCCTCTTGGTTATGCCCGGTATGCTCTTTCTGAAGTCCTCTCCGGGGACGGGGAACATAGAGTCGACGGCGACCACCCTCCGCGGGAGGACGACTATCCCCACGTTTCCGCCCGTCTTCCCCTCGGTGTTGGCGTAGACCCTGTCCGAAACCTTGTCGAGCCTCATGCAACCACGGCTGTAACTTGGGCCCTACAAGGTTTAAGGGCTGGGTCGAGTTTCAGGCTTCTGGAAACCTTTTTGAGGGGCCCACATGCAGGGTTCCCAATGGGTATACCCGAGAAGATCAAGCAGATTGAGGAGGAGATCGCCCGCACCCAGGTCAACAAGGCGACTGAGAGGCACCTCGGGTTACTCAAGGCTCGCAAGGCCAAGCTGATGCGTGAGCAGGAAGAGCAGGCGCTAAAGGCGAGTGGTAAGGGAAACGACGACGGCTACGCGGTCAAGAAGACGGGCGACGCCACAGTCGTCCTAATAGGGCTCCCCAGCGTCGGGAAATCCACCATCCTCAACCAGGTGACGAACGCCAAGTCGAAGGTGGGCGCCTACGACTTCACGACCCTCACGGTGGTCCCCGGCCTCATGGAGTACCGCGGGGCGAAGATACAGGTCCTCGACCTGCCCGGCATCATCGCTGGGGCGGCACAAGGAAAGGGGCTCGGAAAGAGGGTGCTCTCGGTGGCCAGGGCCGCCGACCTCATCCTCATAACCCTCGACGTCTTCCAACCTGGTGTTAAGCCGATCCTTGTGAAGGAGCTCAGGGAGATCGGGATAAGGCCCGACGAGAGACCGCCGAACATCGTGATCGAGAAGACGCCGACGGGAGGGCTCTCCGTCATCGCGCAGGTGCCCCTGACGAGGATCAAGAAGGAGACCGTTAAGGACATACTCGCCGTCTACGGCGTCCACAACGCCCGCGTAATGATCCGCGAGGACATAAGCGACGAGCAGCTAATCGACGTCATACTCGGGAACAGGACCTACGCGCCCACCTTCGCCGTCCTCAACAAGATAGACATGATCGACAAGGAGAGCCTGCGCAAGGTCCGGGAGGGCCTCGACTACTACGTCCTACCCATAGCCGCCGAGACGGGGGTGAACATCGACGAGTTCAGGGAGCAGCTCTACCAGAAGCTCGCGTTCATCCGGATATACATGCGGCCGAAGGGCGGGGAGACCGACTACAAGGCGCCGCTGATAGCGCGCGCCGGGTATACCATCGGGGACGTCTGCGATATGCTTCACAAGTCGCTGCGCGTGGACTTCAAGTACGCGCAGGTCTGGGGGAAGAGCGTCCGGTTCGGCGGGCAGAAGGTCGGCCTCAACCACAGGCTGCAGGACGAGGACGTGCTCACGTTCGTGTCGAAGTGACGCGGCTCAAACATGCGCCAACTTGCGCTACCCATGATAAGAGAAAAAAAAAATATTTTCATCGTGGGGGCTGACAGCAGGGCATTTTATACCTTGACCAGCTGCATCTCGGTTAGGCGCCTGTATAGCTCGTTCTTTTTAACGAGCTGGTTGTGTGTGCCCTCCGCCTGGACCTCGCCGTTGTGGAGGACGATTATGCGGTCTGCGTCCCTGACGGTGCTGACGCGGTGTGTGACTATGAGGATGGTGCGGTGCTCCATCTCCGCCTTGAGGGCGTTCTGGATGAGCTGCTCCGTGTAGGGGTCGACGCTGCTCGTCGCCTCGTCGAGGATGAGTATCTTGGGGTCCGAGATCAGTGCCCTGGCTAGGCAGACTAGCTGGCGTTGCCCGTAGCTGAGGTTGCTCCCGCGTTCCCTGACCTCCTCGTCGTAGCCCTTGGGGAGGCGGGTGATGGGGTCGTGGATGCCTACGAGCTTGGCGACCCTTATCATCTCCTCCTCGGTGGCGTCGGGGCGGCCGAACTTGAGGTTGTATCGGAGCGACCCCTGGAAGAGGTAGGGCTCCTGCAGGACGATGCCGACCTTTCTGCGGAGCGCCTTGAGCTTCACCCTCCTCAGGTCGACGCCGTCGATTGTGACGGTCCCCGAGTCGGGGTCGTAGAAGCGGCCGACGAGGTTGATGATGCTAGACTTACCCGAGCCGGTGGGGCCGAAGATGGCGAGGCGCTCCCCGGGGCGCGTCTTTATGTTTATCCCCTTGAGGACGGGCTGGTCCTTCACGTAGCTGAAGCGGACATCCTTCAACTCGACGACGCCCTCCCCCTCGGGGAAGTCGATGGCGTCGGGCGCCTCCTTCACCTCGGGAGCTATATCGAGGACTACAAAGATGCGCTCCGCACCCGCGAGGGCGCTCTGTATCTCGCCGTAGAAGGTGCTGATGTTCTGGATGGGCTCTAGGTAGCTCGTTGTGTACTGGGTGAAGGCGACGAGGTCGCCTATGGCGAGGTAGGCGCCTATGACCTGCTGGCCGCCGAAGAACCAGATCAGGGTGCTGATCAGGGCGGCGAAGAAGCCGACGGTGGCCTCGTAGATGTTGGCGGTGACCTCCGCCTTGATCTGCGCCTTCGCGTTGGCTACGTTTACCTTGTTGAAGTCGGCGAGGCTCTTCTCCTCCTGCGCCATCGCCTTCGTCACCTTTGCGCCGACCATGAGGTCCTGCACCTTCCCCGTCATCGAGGCGATGTTCTGCCTCGCGACCCTCCAGTTGTTCCTCACGAACCTGTTTAGCGTGGTGGTGACCACGGCTATAATGGGCGCCATGACGACGGCGACGATGGCAAGCTGCCAGTTCAGCAGGAACATCGTCCCCAGGATGGCGACCGCGGTGATGAGGTCCGCGACCACGCCGATTATGCCCGAGGAGACGAGCTTCCGGAGCGCCTCAGCGTCGTTCGTCACCCTCGACACGAGCTTCCCCGTGTTGCCGTACTCGAAGAAGTTCTGGCTGAGCTTCTCTAGGTGGAGGAAGAAGTCGGTCCTGATGTCCGCGATGATGTTGAGCCCCAGCTTGTTCAGATAGTATTCTTGGAGGCTCATGACCCCCCAGAGGGCGACGCCTACGGCGACGTAGATGAGGCCTGCGGCGACTATGTCCAGCCACTGTGTGGCGGTGCCGCCTCCGAGTACGGTGGCGATTCCCCTGATTATGTCGGCGAGCCACACCTCGTTGGGCTCTGGCGTGTTGCTGATGAAGGTGTCCAGGGTGACCTTGTAGATGTAGGGACCCGATAGGACGAGGGCGGTCTTCGCCACGATTATGAGGGCCATCGCGGCGACGAGGGACCTGTGGCGGAGCATGTAGTCCCTGATTATCCTCTTGATGAGATCCCAGTCGCTGTACTTCCGTTCCGTGGACTCTAGGGAGCCGACGTCGTACCTGCCAGCGAACTCCGCCATCAGTCATCGGCCTCCTGCTCGAGGGTGAGGGTCTGAGACTCTATCAGCATCCTGTACTTCTCGCTCTCCTTGAGCAGCTTCCTGTGTTTGCCGACGGCGATTATCTGGCCCTGGTCGACGACGACGACCTTGTCTGCAGACTCGCAGGTCGAGGCGCGCTGGGTGATGATCAGGGCGGTGCGGCCCTCGAGGAGGGCGTCTATCGCTTTCCTGATCAGCACCTCCGTCTCGGCGTCGACGTTGCTCGTCGAGTCGTCGAGGATGAGTATGCTCGGGTTTGTGAGCAGGACCCTAGCTATGGCGATCCTCTGCCTCTGCCCACCGCTCAGGGTCAGGCCCCTCTCACCGACGGGGGTGTCGTATCCCTTCGGCATCGAGGCGATGTAGTCGTGTATCTGGGCGGCCTTTGCCGCGGCGACTACCTCCTCGTCCGTCGCCTCCGGCCTGCCGAACCTGAGGTTCTCCCTGATGGTCTCGGAGAAGATGTAGATGTCCTGCAGGACGATGCCTATCTGCCCCCTGAGGGACTTTAGGGAGGCCTCGCGTACGTCGTGGCCGTCTATGAGCACCTGCCCAGCCGTGGCGTCGTAGAATCTCGGCACCAGCTCCGTCAGGGCGCTCTTGCCGCTGCCGACGAAGCCGATGATCGCCACCTTCTCCCCCGGGGAGACCTTGAGATTTACATCATGCAGGACCTCGGAGGTCCCGCCGTAGTTGAATGAGACGTCCTTGAACTCGATCTCGCCCTTCAGGCGCGGCAGCTCGACGGGGTGCTCCGGCTCGGGGACGTCCCTGCCGACGTCGAGGACCTCGAAGACGCGTTTCGCGCTGACGACGCCGTCCTGGTAGAAGTCCATGAGCCTCGCGTACATCCTGATGGGCCCGACGATCTGGGTGAAGTATGTGCCGAAGAGGACCAGCTCGCCCAGGGTCAGGCTACCTTCCAGAACTCGTATCCCACCGAAGACGAGCACTAGCGCCACACCTATGGCCGCTATCACCGTGTTGGAGGGGGTGTAGGCGGCCTGGAGCTTGGCGGTCCTGAGGCTCTTCTCGACGTAGGATTGATTCTCCTTGCTGAACCGTGCTGCGAAGGACTCTTCCTGCCCGAAGCCCTTGATGAGTTTCTGAGCCGTGATCCCCTCGACTAGGACGCCGTTTAGGGAGTCGAACTGGTTCTTCGCCGCCAGCATCCGCCCCCTGACCCTGCTGAGGTAGAGCCTCATGGTGACGAAGATGAAGGGGAGCGGGACGAGTGTGATCAGGGTAAGCTGGTTGTTGACGCTCAGAAGAACTATTATCGCGATCCCTAGCTGGAGGGTCATCCGGAAGACCTCCCTGACCGTCTCCGAGTAGAAGAGGTCGATGGCGTTCATGTCGCTGGTGACCCTGCTTATGATCTGCCCCGTCCTGACCCGGCCGAGGTAGCTGAACGACTTGTTGATGAGCGCCTCGTAGAGCTGGCGGCGCATGTCGCGCAGTATGTTCTGGCTCATGACGCCGCGGAAGTACCTGTGGATGACGAAGAAGGCGA
>JAUYEB010000030.1 GCA_030691555.1 Candidatus Bathyarchaeota archaeon | reverse complement strand
TGATCATCTGAAGGGGCCCCTTGAGGTCGTGGGCGACCGTTGCGGCGACCCTCCCCGCGGCTATCATCTTCCCCGCCTCGAGGAGCTCCTGCGTCTTCTCCGCCACGCTCGCCTCGAGTTCCTCCACCTCCCTCAACCGAGTCAGTGCGGAGGAGACGTGGGCGGCGAGGGTCTCGACCAGCACCCCGTCCTCCTCGGAGAAGGCGTTCGCCGACCCGCCCTCGACGTTTATGACCGCCTTCACCTCGCCGTCGACGACGACTGGGACGGCGAGCTCGCTGAGGATCGTCTCGTCGGGCCTAGACGTGACGTAGTCCGGGTCGAGCCTCACGTCGGGGACCATCTGCGTCGCCTTGAGCCTCAGGGCGCGCACGGTGACGCCCGGCCCGCCGAGGGGCAGCACCCAGCCCACGGGGATGTCGACGCCCCTGTAGCTCTGGTACCTGATCGCGTCGCCGTCGACCACCCCCACGCCGCACCAGCTGTACCCGAGGCTCTCCTCCACCGTCCGGAGGGCTATGGCGTGGATCTCCTCCGCGCCCTTCGCCCTCGACAGCTCCACGGCGCTCCTGTTTAGCGCGGCGAACTTGGTCTTCATCATGCGCTCCCCGTCGAGGAGCCTCGATCGCTGCTCGTAGGCCCGCCTGAGCTCCTCCTCGACCCTGTGCCTCTCGGTGACGTCCCGCGTGAAGGCGAGGCTCACAGGCTTCCCCACGAGGCTGATGACGGCGACCGAGGACTCGATGCGCCTGATCTGGCCGTCGGCCCGACGTATGGTGGCGCCGTAGAGGAAGGGATGCCTCTCGCCGGGGATCATCCCGGCGGCGTCGGCGGCTATGCGGTCTCGGTACTCGTCGGTGAACCACCGCTTGAGGCCCTGCCCGATGAGGTCATGGGGGCTCGCGACGCCTACGAGGTCGGCCATCGCCTGGTTGACGTAGAGTATCTTCCTGCCGTCGGTTATGCTGAAGGGGTCCATCCCCTTCTCGACGACCGTCCTGTAGAGCTCCTCCAGCCTCCTCTTCTCAACGGTCTGCCTGATGCTCTTGGAGAGGACCCTGTAGTGGCCGGGGTTCGCCTCCTTGCGTATGTAGCCGTCGACCTCCGCGGCGAAGGCGGCCTCGGCGACCTCCTCGCTCCCCTGGCTCGTGTAGATGATGAGGGGGGTGCTGTGCTTGCTCCTGATGAGCCTCGCCAGCTCCACGTCGTTCATCTCGGGCATCTGGTAGTCGCAGATTATGCAGTCGAAGGGGGCCTCGCCGAGCCTCTTGACGGCGTCGGCCGCCGTCGATACGGACTCGATCTGCATGGAGGGGTCGATCTTGGCCATGAATATCTTCATGAAGTCGAGCTGGTCCTGCTCGTCGTCTATGTGCAGCACACGGATGGCTTCAACCGGGGGCGTCTCTGCCAAGCGTCCCACTCGGGGTTCTAGCTCGCCTCGTCCGTATTTGATTTTTATCGATTAGCTGTATATTACCCGTCGCAGGGGGCGCCGTTAGAGGGTCAGGGCAGAGGGATGGTACCCGCCACGCGTAGCCTCCCACCGTCCAGGTAGATCATCACCGCCCTCGCCCCCGGCGGGTAGACGAGGGGCCTCTCCAGCGCCAAGGTGACTAGAGGCTTCTTGTCCCCCCTGTCCTCCATCTCGGTTATCCGGGCGAGGTTGAACTGGAGCCAGTGGCCGAGGTGGACGGTGGAGCCCTGATGGAGCTGCGCCTGGAAGTATGGTATGATCGAGGCCTGCCCGGTGACCGTGGTCGCCGTCTTGAGGGTGTCCGCGGTGAGGACGGTCCCCTTGTCGAGGTCGGACGCCTCGACGCCCTTCAGTGCGAGGCCGACGTGGTCGCCGACGCCCGCCTCCTCGAAGTCCTCGTCGTGCTTCTGTATGCTCCGGACCTCAGCCACCTTGTCCCCGGGGAGGGCGCGCAGCTGGTCGTGCCTCCTCACCATACCCGACTTCACCGTGCCGAGGGCGACGGCGCCTATGCCGCGCACGTTGAAGGCGGCGTCCACGACCATCGTGGCGGGGCCCGGCTGGGCCGGACGCGGCCTCTCTGCGAGCGCGATGAGCTTGTCCCTGAGCCCTATCGGGTCGTCTTCCATCACGGCGTAGCCCTGCAGGGAGGTGCCGCGCGTGAACATCGGCAGCTGGTCCTCGGATACGTAGTTCCTGAGGACGATGGTGCCCTCGGGGACGCCACAGGCGTTTATCATGAGGAGGCTCTCGCCGAAGTACTGGTCGAGCTTCTCCGCGACTAGGACCGCGTGGTCGGCGAAGGCGGCCGAGTAGTAGAGGCTCTGAATCTTCTCGGGGTACCTGCTCGGCTCCACCATCGTGACTGTCGCCTCCCCCTTCTTCAGGTCGTAGAATGTGACGTCTGTCTCCGTGCTCATCTTCCCCAGCTGCTTCGAGTAGCCGGGGGAGCCTATGACGGCGGCGTTGAGGTTCGGCACAGGGGCAGTGGTGAGGCGAGGCGATTTATATGGGTTGTTCACCGGCGGCGCCCCGTGGAGCCGCGGGTTAGGATTATAGCCCAAAACCCACCATCTCCCCTCCCCACCCCCTACACAACAAACGCGCGCACGTATTGTCTGTTCAGCGTGCGCACGCGAAACGATTCCATGATTCACGGGAGGGGGTTTCGATGGATCCTCTATTTTCTCCTAGTTAGAGAGATGACGGCCACGGCGAGGAAGGCTAGAGCGGCGTAGAGTTCACTGCCCGTCAAGTACCATACGACCCCGGCTACTACGGCCGCGGGGAGGAAGAAGAGCAGAGCCCCTACCACCATGATGATTATGACGCCGATTAAGACGAGGATGCCTGCCGCCACTAGGGTCTCCACGCCGGCCCCCACCTGGCTTAGAAGTAGTGAAGACAACGTGGTTAAGCAAAGGTCGAGTGATATCAAGTCCTCACCATCACATATTCATCCATGATTGTGTGCAGTCATTTACCCGTGGCTAAATTCCTTCCCTGAATGAGCCTGATGATCACCACAATCGCCGCGATCACCAGTAACGCGTGGATTAGTTGCCCTCCGATTCCGCCGATCAACCCAAGTAGCCAAAGCACGACGAGAATCGCGGCTACGGTCCAGAATAGATCCATTGTCCCTACTTATTTGTAATGAATGTTAATAAACCGTATGTTCCACGCAGATGGGTTTGGGGGCTAGGTTTATAGTGGCGGTGGCGCGGGTATCACCTGATAGCATTGGGCAGGATCGACAAGGGCCAGAAGTGCACGGTGAGGAACTGCAAGAACGACGCGGTGCGATCCGTCAACGTCGCCAAGGCGAAGGCCGCCGGCCTCGACGTCGAGGGCAAATCCGCCTACGTCTGCGAGGAGCACTACAAGCAGTTCAAGAAGGGGAACAAGAAGGCGGACCAGATAGAGAAGTGGCGCCACGGCATCTAGGAACCACCAGTGGCTACATCGCTCATTACTCGATACCCTCGACGGGATCCCTCAAGGCTATCACGCCCTCCCTCCACGAGACCTTCTTCAACTTCAAAATCGCTCGGTCATGCGTGTACATCACGGGGATTTTATTCGCCAGATAATTTGACAATATGAGCGAGTCACGGCCCCCCAACGCGTATTTTTCCGCTAATTTTAGACCAATTTGGCATATCCTCTTCGTCTGGTTGTAGAATTCTATGTAGGGGTGTTTCATTATCAAGTTCAACCGTTTCACGGCGTCGGAGGGTACGATATTCTGGAAATGAACCAAGGTATGGTAGGTCTCGTGGATGACGGTGGGGTTCACCGCCACCGTTTTTTCGGGGGATAAATCAAACAGCAGCCCATCCAGTTTCCCGTGTTCGGGGAAGGCTGGATCGAGTGCGTAGATGAGTATATTGGCGTCTAACCCGATCACGGGTGTTTTCGTTCCCATATAGCCTTCATCTTCTCGGGGGATGGGTTTTCCGGTTTCCCGGTTCTGGTTGGCTCGGATGAGATCACCCGCTTGAACTCGTCGAGGAAGTCGCTCTTTTCGCCTTTTTGGATGAGGATGCCTTTCGACGTTCTTTTTGCGGTTACTACGTCGCCAATCTCATCTCTTATCTCGGCTGGGAGGCATATCCTACCCTTCGAATCCACCTTGAGCTGCACCTCCAAATACGTCCCACCAACACTGGGTGGGATACTACTGCTAATAAATATGTCGTATTCTTTCATGTAAAATGGAAAAGGATAGGGAATTCATCCGCTGAACTTGGGGCGCTGTTGCAGGTACCTGGGCACGGGCAGAGGCCTCCACGGCTTGTCGCCGACTATGCCCTTGATCTCCTTCGCTAGCTCAGCGGGTGAGTACTCCACGAGCTTTCCCGTCTCCCTCACGCGGACGGGTATCTTCTCCTTACCCGCCTCCTTCTCGCCGATGACGAGGGTGTAGTGTATCCACTCCTTCTCCGAGTCCCTGATCTTCTTGCCGACGGACTCGTCGCGGTTGTCGACGTCGACCCTGATCTTCGACGCCTCGATCTCCGCCGCGATCTTGTCGGCTGCGCCGAGGTAGTCCTGGCTGACGGGTATGACGCGTACCTGGGTCGGCTGTAGCCAGAGTGGGAGGGTGGGGCGCTTGCCGACCTTCATGTCGAAGGCCGCCTTCTCCAGCAGGGCGTAGATGTCCCTCTCTATGGCGCCGCTGGGGCTGCAGTGGAGTATGAGGGGGTGCTTGCCGACGCCGTCCTCGTCCATGAACTTTATGTCGTACCTCTCACCGTTCTCGACGTCGATCTGGTCGGTGCTCAGCGCCGACGCCTTGTCGAGGTTGTCTACGAAGTTCCTCTCCCACTTGAGGATGAAGTAGAAGATGCGCTCCCTCCACATCTCCACCAAAGCGGGCTTCCCGTGGGTCTTGACGAGGTTGACGACGAAGTCCTTGTTGTTCGCCCAGAACTCCTCGGTGAGGCGGACGCCGAGCTCGTAGTCGCTGTTGTGGATGCCGATGCCATCCAGGACGTCGGCGCTCATCTTGAAGCGGACCATGAACTCCTCCTTCGCCTGCTCTAGGTCGCGGCACATGGCGTGGACGTCGGGCATGGTGAAGCTGCGGAGCCGGCGGAGGCCGGTTAGCTCGCCCTTCTGCTCCCTGCGGAAGCTGTAGCGGGTCAATTCGTAGATCTTGAAGGGGAGGTTCTTGTAGCTGATGGTGGCGTCGTGCGCCATGAGGAACTGGCCGAAGCACGCGGCGAAGCGTAGGAAGTACCTGTCGTTGTCGCTCTCTATGGTGTACTGGCGGGCGGGGAAGCGGTTGAGGTAGTTGGCGAGGGTCGGGTGCTCGAGGTTGTACATGATGGGGGTCTCCACCTCCATGCCGCCGTACGCGGCGACCTTCGAGGAGACGTACTCCTCCAGCAGCGCCTTGATCATCCTGCCCTTCGGGTAGTAGCGCATGTTGCCGGGGTCGCTCGCCGGCTCGTAGTCCACAAGCTCCAGCGCCTTCATCATCGTGACGTGTGGCGGCTCCTGGTGGACGCTTCTGTCCTTGTCGACCTCGTAGCCCGCGAACTTGCGCAGGTTGTCGCGGCCCTTGAAGTCGAACTCGTCTATCTTGTGGAGCTCGCCCTCGGTGTCGAGTATGTACCACTGTGACTTGAGCTTCTCCTCCGCCTTGAGGGCGGCGGATACGACCTCTTCCTTCTTCTTTTCAGCCATTGTTCATTACTTCCTTGTGGAGCGGGTGAAGACCTCTATCCCCTCGCGGTGGTTGTCTGCGTAGAACTGCGGGGGAGCGGCTGGGTGAGCTGTGGGCCTTTCGGCCTAGGCTGTTTGGCGGGCGTTCACCGCGCTCTCCTCTGAGACTCAACGATTAGGAGGGGTGTTTTTAACCTTTATGTAGTTTGGGGGCGAGGTGGGCCCCCTTGACTGCGTATGTGCCGCTCGTGCCCTCCCAGACGACCTCCGCCTTCTCGATCTCAAGCCTCTTCTTGAACCAGGGGGCGTCGACGACTAGGCTCTCGTACTCGCCGCCCTCCCCGCAGACGTTCAACCCGTAGCGCTCGCCAAGCTTCGCCAGCTCCGCGGCGGCCTTCAGGTCGATGCGTCTGCCGAGCCAGCCCCTGCCGAGGCCGTTGGCGGCGACGTGGACCATGATTATCTCCATCCCCGACCTTATCTCGGCCTC
>JAUYEB010000028.1 GCA_030691555.1 Candidatus Bathyarchaeota archaeon | reverse complement strand
TGTGTCTGGTAAAGAAGAGTACGCGAAGAAACTGCAGCAGGCTCAGAGCGTCCTTAACATGATCGCCGACGATAACACGACCCCGAGGAACATCAGGAGGGCCGCGAAGCAGGCGTCGGACATGCTCATGGACGGTGCCATAAGCATCGCCGCCCGGGCGGCGAACGCCATCTCGCTCCTGGAGGACATAAGCCAGGACCCCAACATGCCCATGTACAGCAGGACCCGCATCTGGAACGCCATCAGCGTCCTAGAGGGCATAAGGGACTAGAATACAAGCGCAGTTTTGTCATCCTCGGTTTTTTATCCCTAGGGGATACTTCTCGTCGGGTGCATCACGTGAAGGGCAGGGTGCTTCTCGTCGGCGAGTCGTGGGTCCAGGTCACGACCCACTACAAGGGCTTCGACCACTTCGTAAGCGGCGGATACGACACCGGCGTCGCCTACTTCAGGAAGGCTATGGAGGGGTGGGGGGACTGGGTCCACATGCCGGGTCACGAGGCCCAGGCGGGCTTCCCGCTTGAAAAGGAGGGCTTGAAGGATTACTCGGTCATAATCATCAGCGATATCGGGGCTGACACGTTCCTCCTCCACCCGAGAACGTGGCTCAACGGCGAGAGGACGCCGAACAGGCTCAGGCTGATCGAGGAGTACGTGCGCGGCGGTGGCGGACTCATAATGGCGGGGGGCTACCTGAGCTACCAGGGGATAAACGGGGTGGCGAGGTACCACGGCACGCCCGTCGAGGAGGCGCTCCCCGTCGAGATGCAGCCCTACGACGACCGCGTCGAGTGCCCCGAGGGGGCCCAGCCCAAGAAGACGGCGACGGCGCACCCCATCACGAGGGGGCTCCCCGCCTCATGGCCCCACCTACTCGGCTACAACAGGGTGAAGGCGAAGAAGGAGGCGAAGGTTCTCGCAGAGGTCGGCTCTGACCCGTTACTCGTCGTTGGCGAGCATGGTGAGGGCAGGGTCGTTGCGTGGGCGAGCGACATAGGCCCCCACTGGTGCCCGAAAGAGTTCGCCGAGTGGGAGGGATACAGGGAGCTCTGGAGGCGCATGGCCTCCTGGGCATCCGGCGAGTAGGCGAAGCAGATGGGGCCGCTCGACACACACGCACACCTTGCAGACCTGCCCGACGTCGACGCCGTCATCCAGAGGGCAAAGGCGGCGGGGCTATCGGGCATCGTGGCTGTGAGCGCCACGGCGGCCACGTGCGAGGGCACGCTGAGGCTGCAAGGGAGCCACGAGGGGTTCGTCCACGCCGCACTAGGAGTACACCCCACAGAGTTCTTCGACCAGGACCTCGAGGCCGCCCTCGCCCTCATCGGGGCAAACTCGGGCCGATGCGTCGCGGTGGGGGAGATCGGCCTCGACTACTGGCACAGACTCGTGAGGAAGGACGGGGCCCAGAGGGGGAGGCAGACGGAGTTCTACGTGGCGCAACTCCGGCTGGCGAGGGAGCTCGATCTACCCGTATCGATTCATAGCAGGGGCGCCTGGGGGGACTGCCTAAGCCTGGCGTTACAACACGGCCCGGGTCGGGGCGTCTTCCACTGGTACAGCGGCCCCCCGGACGTCCTCGCCAGGGTCCTCGACTCGGGCTACTACGTCTCCTGCACGCCGGCGCTAGAGGGCAGCCCAGAGCTCAGGGCGGCGATGGAGAGGGCGCCCCTGGAGCGCATACTGGTCGAGACGGACTCGCCGGTGTGGATCAAGAGCCAGGGCCGCGCCTCGGAGCCCGCCGACGTGCTCCTTACACTGAGGCACCTCGCAGACCTCAAGGGGCTGCCCCTGGGGGACGTCGAGGCGGCGACCACTGGGAACGCCGAAACCCTATTCAATCTGCGATCCGCTCGATAACCCGGGTCGACTTGGGGTACCAGGGGAGGGCGGTCTTCCGCCCGGTGAGCGTCGTCTACCTCTTGCTGCTGTTTGTGTCCCTGCTGGTCGCGATACCGGTCATCATCCTCCTCATCGGGGACCTGCTCGTCTCAGCCCTCGGCATCCCCGCGCAGTGGGTGGGAGCGTTCCTCTTCCTCAGCCTCTTCGGGAGCTTCGTGAACATCCCCGTCGCCACCATCGAGAGCAGTGTGCCCCTGACCAGGGTGAGGGAGGTTACGGCGTTCGGCGTCACTTGGCAGGTCCCGTCGATGGGGTTCGGGGTTAGCCACACGCGGGTGATGATAAACCTCGGCGGGGCGATCCTTCCAATAATCGTCTCGGGGTACCTGCTCGGCATGCCGCTCATACACGCCCCGGGGAACCCCGTCGACGAGTACCTCGCAGTCGCCGCGGTGCTCGCCATCGTGACGGTCGTCGTGAACAGGTCCTCAGGGGTCGTGAGGGGGCTAGGCTTCGCCACGCCGGCTCTCGTGCCGCCGCTCGTCACCACGCTGGCGACGGTGCTCGTCGACTACCTCACGCCTCTCCACTCCCCGGCGCAGATCGCCTACATCGGTGGGACCCTCGGCACACTCATCGGGGCGGACCTGCTCAACCTCCACAGGGTCAGCGGCGTCGGCGCGCCAGTCGTCAGCATAGGCGGGGCGGGGACCTTCGACGGCGTCTACCTCACGGGGCTCGTCTCCGTCGCGCTCGTCGTCCTCACCCTGGGGTAAGCCGATAGCAAATTCTTTTACATCGAAGGCGTCTCACGTATTGATTCCTTGGCCGACCTCTGGACCTGGATGATGGAGCTGGTCAACAGCTACGGCTACCTCGGGGCGTTTGTCGTGACCCTGATCGGCAACGTTACTATACTCATACCGATACCGTTCGCCCTGATCATCTACCTCGGCGGGAGCTTCCTCAACCCACTGATCTTGGGGTTAGTCACTGGCGCGGCCGCGACCATGGGCGAGCTGTCCTCGTACCTCGTAGGGAGGGGTGGGAGGAGGGTCATCGAGGCGAGATACGGCCGCAGGCTCGACAGCATGAGGGTGCTGATAAACAGGTGGGGGATGCTCGGGATATTCCTCTTCTCGCTCCTCCCCCTTCCTGACGATCTCCTCCTCGTCCCCCTCGGGATGATCAAGTACAACGTGTGGAAACTGATCGCCGCAATGTTCCTAGGGAAGACACTGATGTGCCTCATCATCTCCTACGCCGGCTTCTACAGATACAGCTCGATTATGGGGGTCTTCGAGACTGGGGGGACGCTCAGCGTGGTCGCCTCCGTCGTGCTCCTCGTGATGGTCATAGTCGCTATTCTGAGGGTTGACTGGGAGGGCCTTGTGGACAGGGTTCAGGGTCCTGTAGAAAAATAGCCTACCCGAAGGACGTGACGACGAGCCTCTTTTGCATAAGCCTCATCTAAGCGGCGGGCACATCTTCGTCCATGCAGCACGTCTACTTCGAGGTGAAGGGGGACCCCGTGCCGAAGGCGCGCGCGAGGACGGTGCGCAAGGGCGGGAGGACGTGGAGCTTCACCCCGAAGAAGGTCGCCGTCTGGGAGAAGGTGGTGAAGGCGGAGGCGGCGAAGCACTTCGACCAGCCCCTCACCGGGCCCATACAGGTCTCCATGATCTTCCACATGGACCGCCCCAAGTCGAGGAGGAAGGACGTCTGGGTGCCCACCACCCCCGACCTCGACAACCTGGAGAAGGCGGTACTCGACGCCATGAACGGCGTCGCCTACGAGGACGACCGCTTCGTCGTCGCGAAGAACGCGCAGAAGAGATACGTCCGCCGGGACGAGCCCCGCGTCTGCGTCAGGGTGACGAGCCTGAGCAGGCAGATTTCCATCGACGGCTTCTCCGAGGATGAGTAGCGCCCGATAAGGTTTTACTGCGCGTCTGGACATGTGATGCGTGGGCCGGGGTAGCCAAGCGGACCACGGCGCCAGTCTTGAAAACTGGTGCTCTTACGAGCCCATGGGTTCGAATCCCATCCCCGGCGCCACCACCGAATATACGAGTTTTATTGAATCTATCCACAGAGAGGAAGAGAGAAGAACCACGCGCCAATAAAAGATCCGGATGCTAACTACTCGTCCTCAATCGGTCTTGATCATCGTCTCCATCTTCTTCACGAACTCCTCGGCCCAGCGCACGGCCTGCCTCGCCTCGTCCTCCGAGACCACACCCATCTCCTCATACACAATCACGTGCCGCTTCTTGCGCAGCCCATTCATCGCCATGACCATCCTGTCGCTGGCCTCGGCGCCGAGCACGGCGTGCAGGAACCTGACCACGGCAACGTGACCCTCGGTGCTCGACGGTCGATAGCCCCTGCTGAACATCAGCGCGCGGCCTGAGGAGAGCATAGCATTATACGCTATGGCCAGCGACCAGTCGAACTCGCCGTTACCGATGAGCGTACCCGCCGTGGCGATGTCGCGCCTTGCCCTCAGGAGCGCCCTTCCAGCCAGCCTCTGGTCGGGGTTAACCTTGTGGATTATCCTGTCCCTTAGCAACTCGTCTAAACTCACGCTCGTCACCAACCACCATTATCACGGGCTTGGCCACGATGTCCGCCACAAGGTGGTGACCCGACCCGACCCTGTTCAAGAACTCTTTCTCACTCCAGAGTATATAATTCACTTCCCGACCCAGCCTTCGCTCGGTGTCGGCGACGGCACGTAGTATCTTCTCCTCGTCGACGCTGCCGACAACGAGCAGATCGATGTCACTCGACGCGGCCTCCTCCCCACTTGCGAATGATCCGTACACAAGAGCGTATTTTACTCCATTCAATCCCTCCAGCGAGTCGCGCACGACGCCGCCGACGCCGGCCGTCTTCGCGATCAGCGCCTTCAACTCGGCGAAGTACGGTAGATCCCTGTTCACCGCGACCAGGTTGACCTTTCCCCTCTTCTCCTCGGTTATTATCCCAAGCTTGACGAGGTTTCCTTTCTCTTTGTAGACCATGCTGTAAGGCACATCCAGCTCGTTCGCCAACTCGCGTAGATAGTATTTTTTCTCTAGGTTCATCATCATTTTTACCAGAATCGCAACCCTGGTCTTGGAGCCGAACAATCTATCTATTTTAGATGTCATACTATCTATTTAATAGATAATCAAATATTTATAGGTTGACAAACAAACCTCCGGACGGACACCTTCATACAGATCCCCCTATAGGACACCGAGAACCCCAATAACACATGAGCAACGCAACCGCCCTCGTTAAGACCCGCAGGGTCGGCGGCTCACTCGTCGTCACCCTCCCCAAAGACGTGGTCGAGGCCAACAAGATCCGGGAAGGCGAGATCGTCGAGATCACGGTCAGGAAGCCCCGCGTGGACGGCTTCGGCGCCCTCAGGGGCATCGGCCCCCTCACCCCCGAAGACGAACTGAAGCCCCCTGAGTGAGCGATACGTCGCCGACGCCTACGCCTGGGTCGAGTACCTCGATGGCACGCCACGCGGCGCGAAGCTCAGGGACATCCTCGAGGGGGGCGTCGAGGTCTACACCTGCGCCGTCACCCTCGCCGAGGTCGTGAGCAAGGCAGCCAGGACCGGCAGGAACCCGGAGACCGCCTACGCCGTCATCCACGGCAACTCCACGGTCGTCGACGCCGACGAGCAACTATCCCGCCAGACCGGCATCCTACACGCCGAGGTCCGCAGGACCATCAACGACTTCGGCCTGGCGGACGCCTACGTCCTCGCCACCTCCCGAAGACTCGGCGCCAAGGTCCTCACCGGAGACCCACACTTCACAAACATACCCGACGCCACCATGATCTAACACGCCGAGCATCCGTCGCCCTCCGCCGCCAAAGAACCCAGAAAAAACACCCCAAACCGGAAAACGAGCCAAAACAGCGCGAAACGCGACGGCGGCGGAGGACGTCCCACAAACAACACGCACGCACACGGAGAACCTATAACACCCACAAACCCATACAGAAACCATGAGACGGGCGACGAGCCTCTCCACACTACTCTTCATCGTTCTGATACTCTCCTCGATCAGGACGACCGAGGCGTGGAGCAACGGCGGATACAGCTCCGATCCGAGCAGCCCCGACTACGGGACCCACGACTGGATCGCGCAGCACGCCCTCGACTGGCTCCCCGCCCAGAATAAGCAGGACATCACCGACAACCTCCAGATCTACCTCTATGGCACGG
>JAUYEB010000313.1 GCA_030691555.1 Candidatus Bathyarchaeota archaeon | reverse complement strand
CCGTCAGCCCCCTCCAGCCCTGGCTGAAGAGGTGCCTGTCATCGGACCTGACCTGGTAGGCGAGGAGGAGCTCGAAGATGACTATGGTCGTGAGGGCCGCGGATCTGGCCACGGCTATGTCACCCGTCCACCCGTAGATGAGGTAGAACGGCAGGAAGTCGGCTGCGAAGGCTATGAGGGCTGCGAAGGCTATGAACCTCCAGTACCTTGATAGGAGCCCCTCCTTAGGGTCGCGCGGCGGGCGCCTCATCAGCCCCTCCTCCGCCGGGTCGACGCTCAGGGCGATGGCGGGTAGGCCGTCGGTCACGAGGTTGACCCATAGGATGTGGATGGGCAGGAAGGGGAGCGGCAGGCCGAGGGAGATGGAGACCAGTATCATGAGGAACTCGTCGAAGTTCGCGGAGATCATCAGCCTGACGTACTTGCTTATATTTGCGTAGATCCTGCGCCCGCCCTCGACGGCGCGGACGATGGTGGCGTAGTTGTCGTCCTCGAGGACCATGTCGGACGCCTCCCTTGTGACGTCGGCCCCCTTGATCCCCATGGCCACACCGATGTCGGCGGCCTTGAGTGCGGGGGCGTCGTTCACCCCGTCGCCCGTCATGGCGACGATCTGCCCGCGCCTCCTCAGCGCCAACGCTATCCTCATCTTGTGCTCGGGTGAGACCCTCGCCCCGACCCTGAAGCCTTCGACGCGCTCATCCAGCTCTTCGTCGGTCATTTTTTCGATCTCGGAGCCCTCGACGACGGCCCCGTCCGCCTGTCCATCTATGATCCCTACCAGCCTCGCGACGGCGACCGCCGTGACCCTGTAGTCGCCCGTGAGCATCATCGTCGTGATCCCGGCCCGGGTGGCGATGCGTATGGCCTCCTTCACCTCCTCGCGCGGCGGGTCGATCATGCCCGCGAGCCCCACGAATGTGAGCCCCTTCTCCGCCTCGCCGATCTCGACCTCCCCCTCACCCCCGGGGAGATCCCTGTAGGCGAGCCCTATGACCCTGAGCGCCTCCCCGGCCCATCTCTTTAACGTGGCGTTGAGGTGTTCCCTGTCGGCCTCGCTTATCTTTCGTGGACCCCCCGCATCGAGTATCATCACGCTGTCGGCGATTATCTCCTCAGGGGCACCCTTCACGTAGGATATCCTCACCCCTCTGGGCAGCCTGTAGACGGCGCTCATTCGTTTTCTCCCAGACTCGAAGGCGAACTCCTGGAGGAGCTTCTCTGGTTGGTTCTCCCTCGCGATGCCCGCCTTGGCTGCGGCCACGAGTAGCGCGCCGTCGGTCGGGTCGCCGTGGATGCTCCAGCCTCCGCTGGTTGTCATGGTCGCGCTGTTGCAGAGGGCGCCTATCTTCAGGGAGAGGTTCAGCATGGAGCCCGCTACGGGGTCGACGGGGGCGCCGTGTTCCCTGAACTCGCCCCTCGGCTCGTATCCCGCGCCGGTGACGTCGATCTCCCTCCCCGAGTAGGTGATCTTGGTGACGGTCATCTCGTTCTTGGTTATGGTCCCGGTCTTGTCGGTGCAGATCACCGTGGTGCTTCCCAGGGTCTCAACGGATGCGAGTCGCCTGACTATGGCCTTCTGCCGCGCCATGGCGGAGACGCCCAGCGCGAGGGTGATGGTCAAAACCGCCGGGAGCCCCTCCGGTATGGCGGAGACCGCGAGGCTGATGGAGGTCAGAAGCGTCTGCTCGATGGGTGTCTTGTATATCAGGACGCCCACGAGGAAGACCCACGCGCAGAGGGCGAGGCTTATCGCCCCGAGTTGTCGCCCCATCACCTCCAGCTTCCTCTTCAGCGGGGGGTCCTCGGAGTCGATCTCCTGAACCATCTCGGCGATGCCGCCGAAGACCGTGGACATGCCCGTCGATGTGACGACGGCGAGGCCGCGGCCGCCCGCGACGCTCGTCCCCATGAAGAGCGTGTTCGACTTCTCGGGTGCATCCACCGGGAGAGCCTCTGAACTCTTCTCCACCGGCACCGATTCCCCCGTCAACACCGCCTCGTCGACCTCGAGGCTGAACTCCTCGACCACGCGCGCGTCGGCGGGGACCCTCTCCCCCGCCTGGAGGACCATCAGGTCGCCCGGGACGAGGCCGGAGGAGTCGATCGACTCCTCGACGCCCCCCCTGACGACGAAGACCTTGGGGGAGACCATCTTCTTCAGCGCCTCGACGGCCTTCTCCGCCCTGTACTCCTGGACGAACCCGAGGACGGCGTTCAGTACTAGGATGGAGACTATGACGTAGGAGTCGGTGAGGGGCTCCCCCTCCACTACGGCGAGGTACCCGGACACCGCGGCTGCGATGGCGAGTATGACGACTAGGATGCTCTTGAACTGGCTGAGAAAGATCGAGAGTGGGGATATCTTCCTCTTCTCGGTCAGCCTGTTGGGGCCGTAGATATCGAGGCGTTTCCGTGCCTCATCGAGGGTTAGCCCTACCCTGCCGGTTCCGAGTTTCTTGAATAAGTCCTCTACTTCAAGCGTGTGCCACTGTGTTTTTTCGGTGTCTGCCAAATGGTAGACCCACTCTGGTAGACCTAGAGAATGAGTGTGAGAGAAAAAGGGGTTTCGGTCTAGTCTATTACGACCTTGACCCGCTCCTTCAGCTCCGCCTCGGCCTCGTTTATGGGGTGGGCCCTCGCCTGCTCCAACAGCTTGTTGAAGACGGGGTAGCCGAGTATCTGCTCCAGCTGCCACTCCTTCGCGAAGGTGCCGAGCTTTATCTCCATGACGAGCTCCCTGATGAGCTCCTTCGCGTCCTCGGGCATTACCCTGTCCGCGTAGAGGAGCTGACCGAACTGGCTCGTCCTGCTGTGGAAGGGCAGCTGTACCACGAGGCCGTCCTTGGCGAGGCTGCTGCAGACCTCGCCGAGCTCGCCGCTCATGTAGGTCTCCATGAGGACGGCGTCCCTGTCGTAGCCCATCTCGGTGAGGACCTCGTAGCCGAGGACGAGGACCCTGCTGATCATGGGGGCGATCCAGTGCTCGCTGAAGTGGTCGAGCTCGGTCTCGTCGCCGACGTTGACCTCCATGGCGCCGACGCGCGTGGCGCCTATGCCCTTGGCTAGGGCGAGGACCCTACTCATCGCCTTCCCCGTGGCGTCCTGGTGGGCGCAGAAGAAGACGGGGGCCCCCGTCCCTTTC
>JAUYEB010000319.1 GCA_030691555.1 Candidatus Bathyarchaeota archaeon | reverse complement strand
CTCCAGTGGCTCGGCTTGGGGTCCGATGAGATGAACCACGAGTTCCCGGTTGGGAGGAACAGCTTCGACTTCTTCCCCCTGGGCAGGGTATTCTGGGAGCATCACCCGATCCACCTGAGGAGCGGCGAGGACCTGTTCCAGTACGGGAAGAAGAGGAGGCTCATCTTGAACGCCTTCGGGTACGCCAAGGCACCGCTCATCGTGTCGGACGTGATGTTCAAGGACCAGTGGGAGGTCTGCGACTTCATGAACGACCATGATGTCGACTTCAGGCGGGGTCGGGTGAAGGGGGACCCAACCATCTGCTTCATCCGCGATTACCGGGACGAGTGCGCGCCGCTTCCGGAAGATGCGATGAGGGAGGCGCATATTGGTGTAATCGACATGGTAAGGCCCCTCCTCGGCGTAGCTTGACGACGAAAAACATGCCAGAGACCCTTGTTTTACTGAATCTATACTTTTTTAAGCCCTGCGCGGACGTTTACTTGATCCAACATGACAGAGGACAGCATCATCTACATCGGCAGTAAGCCAACTATGATGTACGTTATGGCGGTTCTGACGGCCTTTAACCAGAAGGGTGCGGACGGCGTCACCCTCAAGGCGAGGGGCCAGGCTATCAGCAGCGCGGTCGACGTAGCCGAGATATGCAGGAACAGGTTCCTCTCCGGCGTCACCAAACCCGTAATAGAGATTGGTACTGAGGAACTCGAGGGCCAGGACGGCGGCAAGAGGAACGTCTCCACGATCGCCATAACCATCAGGAAGGAAGAGGCCGAGGAGCCGAAGAAGCCGGCGAAGAAGAAGAAGGAAGAGGAAGACTAGCTTCCTCTCCGCCACACTTGTATTTTCAAATATTCAACCCGCCCAGGAGTCGTTATATCGCCTTACGAGCCCATTCGTAGGCGTGGTTGTATTGCTGAACAGGGTTAAGGCAAAGCTAGGCAAGGGCGGAACTGCGGTCGGCGCCTGGATGAGCGTACTGAACGAGGACGTCTCCTCGGCCATGGGGAACTCGGGCCTCGACTGGGTGCTGTACGACCTCGAGCATGGACCGGCGTCGATCGAGACCGCGAGCAGGCTCGTCAGGGCAACCGGGACGAAGGGCGCGCTGCCCTTCATCAGGCCGGTGTGGAACGACATGAACGCCATAAAGCAGGCGCTGGACGCGGGGGCGTGGGGGCTCGTCATCCCGTGGGTGAACGACGCCGAGCAGGCGGAGAGGGCTGTGAGCTACACGCGATACATGCCCGAGGGCCTGCGCGGCTGCGCCGCGGGGAGACCGGCGTCGGCCTGGGGGTTGCCGACCGATGAGTACATGAGGGTCGCCAACGACGAGATCGTGGTCGCGGTGCAGATAGAGACGGCCGAGGCGGTTAAGAACATCGAAGCCATCTGTTCGGTCGAGGGCGTGGACGCCACGTTCATCGGCCCGAGCGATCTTTCAGCCTCGATGGGTTACCGCGGCCAGTTCTGGCACCCGAAGGTCGTCAAGGCGATGGAGAGGGTGCTAGAGGCCTGCCAAGACTCGAAGGTCGCTCCGGGGATCGCCTTCGGGAAGAACATCGACCACTGTGGCGAGCTGATGCAGCAGGGCTGGCGTTTCCTGTGCGTGGGCTCCGACACGGGTTTCCTGAACGCTGGCACGAAGTGGAGCCTCGGGAAGATTGGGCGCTAGGCGCCCTTCCTTACTAGCCTGACGACCCCGTTGACGAACCCGAGAAGTGTGTCGCCCAGTTCTGGGGTAGTCCACCTGCTCACTGCCAACACAGTTAGGGCAACCCCCAGAACGCCGAAGGCGAAGCTTATCGGGTAGTGATAGGTCTCGAGGCTTCGCGCCGCCATGAGGGTGAAGGGCCAGGTGTCGTAGGCGGTGAGGTAGACGGTGAGGGCTATGCGTGGTATGTTGAGTGAGAAGAGGAGCACGCCGGAGATGGCGATGCCAGTTAGTCGCTTGACCCAGCTCGCCCTCAGGGGGAGTATAAGTCCAGCCATGACCCCAAACACATTCAGGGCCGTGCACTCGCGTATGATCGAGACGGTGACGGCGTGCTGCCCGATCAGTGTGAGGGTGGTCTGCCCCCCGAGCTGCTCCCAACTCGCGGCGTGGCCGAGAACCGCTAAGGTCCAAGACGAGATCTCCGCAGTCAGTGCTTCGACGTACCCTGAAGGGACCCAATAGAAGAGAAGGAGGATGGCCGCAAAGGATGTTATGTAGAAGACATTGTACCTCATCGTCGACTCCTTGGCGACCATAGTGTTGGTATTCAGCTACCGGGGTAAAAAGGTGGGTCTAGCGTCTCCTGCCGAGGACCAGGGTAGTGGCGATGGCGATGAAAATCCCCGCCGAGATGGCTTCGAGCGGGTAGCCGGGGATGCCGCCGCTGGGTGAGGTAGCCGCGGTACCCTCCTTGAACCAGGGGCTCGCCCCGTGGATGTTGCAGACAGCCTGAGCATTTATCGTCGTAGGGTTTGCCGAGCCGATGTTCAGGGTGAAGGTGGTCTGAACCTCCGTGGGCTTGGGGAGGTCCGCGTAGGTCTTGATGGTACCGTCGAGGTCGAGGTTGACCTGGCTGATGTAGTGGTTCACCGAGGGGCCGGCGTGTCTGACGGTCACGTCGATGATCGTGTTGCTCGAGACCGTCCGGCGGGTTATGCTCAGCACCGTCGGCACGTCTGCATATACGGTTACGGCCGGTATAGTGAGTGTGAAGAGGATGATGAAGATCAGCAGACTGGTTTTAGCGCTCATGCGTTGCATTTGGGAAGCGCGTTATTTGAATTTGAATGAAGTCGATTCTAGGGCTGGGTGTCTGGGGGGTGGCGGGTGTGCCAGTCTGTTAGGCCCTGGTATGCGCGTGCTAAGGCTAGGATTGTGTTCTCCTCGTAGGGTTTGCCCATGAACTGGATGCCGGTGGGCAGGCCAACTTCCGTGAAGCCGTCGGGGACACTGATGGCTGGGAGGCCGCAGCCGTTGCCGACGGCACCCATAACGTCCCTCGTGGCACCCGGGGCGACCTTCCTGAACTCCTCCCCTATTGGTGTGGCGGGCTTCTTGGCGCTGGGCGCGACGAGGGCGTCGAAGGGCTCCATCGCCTCGGTGACAGCCTTGACCATCTTCCCTCGGAGGCGCATGGCTCGGAGATAGTCGGTGGCGAGTAGGGCGGTCCGGGCGTAGGGGCCCCAGTGGTCCTCGGGGGCCGTGAGGCGCTGGGTGAGGCCGGAGTCGACGAGGTCCTCGAAGGCGCTCGCGGCCTCGGCGTTGAGGATGGTTCGAGTGATGGCCTCGTATGGGAGGTCGGGGAGGTCGATCTCCTCTACGTCCACGTATCCGCGTATGGTCTTGAGGGCGTCGTCGAAGTTGTCCTTGACCTCGGGGTTGGCGTCGTCGGCTACTCCCTTGATGACTGCGAGGCGGGGCCGCCGTTTTAGGGGGCGTTTGTTGTAGCGCCACGCCCCCGGGATCGTGGTCGGGTCCTCCGGGTCGGGTCCGGCGATTGCTTGGAGGATCGTGCCGCAGTCCTCGGCGGTCTGGGCGAGGGGGCCGAGCTTGTCGAGGGTCCAGCAGAGTGCCATGGCTCCGTGGCGGCTGACGCGCCCGTATGTTGGGCGTAGCCCCGCGACGCCACAGTTGTTGGCGGGACTCAGGATGCTGCCCCAGGTCTCGCTACCTACGGCAAATGGAAGGAGGCCCGCGGCTACGGCTGCACCTGAGCCGCTGGATGATCCGCCGGTCCAAGTGTCGGGGTTCCAAGGGTTTCGGGGCGGGCCTGTAAGGCATGCGTTTGGCTGGCGGTAGCCCATGCCTCCGGCGAACTCTATCATGGCGAGCTTGGCGCAGAGAACTGCACCCGCGTCGCGGAGCCTGACCACGACCGTGGCGTCGGCGTCGATGATCCTGTCTCGGAAGGGCTCAGCGCCCCAAGTTGTGGGTATGCCGCGGGTGGAGAGGAGGTCCTTGGCGCCCCAGGGGACGCCGTGTAGGGGGCCACGGTAGTTGCCCTCCTCGATCTCCTCTTCAGCCCTCCTGGCCTGCTTCAAGGCTAGTCTACGAGTCACCGTGACGACTGAGTTGTATCTCGGTCCGAGTCCCTCGAGGCGGTTGAGGAAGGTCTCGGCGAGTTCCACGGGAGAGATCCTGCCCTTCCTGATCCCCTCAGAGAGTTTGGATACGGGTGTGAATATGGATGTCTTCAACTATTTCTCCCCTGGGAGGGCTTGAAGAACTGGTAGGGCTCGTCACCGTTCTCGAGCTTGACTGCCCGCATCGCAGTTGCCGCAGACAAGATGGCGTCGAGGCCCTTGCGCATCTCATCGAGTTCGTCCGCTGTAACCCGGTCGCCGTACTTCTCCTTGACGAGTTCGAAGAGGGTGTCGGCCTCTTTCTTCTGGAGTTGGCTCATTATCTTCGATCTATCTTGGCCCGGTTGTTTATTTTAGAGGATCGCCAGGGATCGTACACATGGGCTAGAGCCTGTTGTTATCACGCGTCGGTTGGGCTCACCAACTCCGTCCCCAAGAATAATATTACAAAGGGAACGATCGAGGTGCATGCATAAGTTAAAAAAAGGGCGTTCTTGTTGAACTTTATCGTTGTTTATGTAATGTTGTTCTCGTTCAACAACAGCGACGTGGGAAGTAATGTGTTAAAACCGGGAGAAAATGCGTTTATGCTTAACATCGATGATTCAACACTTTGATACAATAAGGGAGACCCCATGGTATCAGGGGGATTGTTTTGAGCTTTGATAAGCGATGGGAGAAGAACGCAGATCCCACGGCGTACGAGAAGGTGAAGGAGGTCATTAGGCCTTCGGAGCCCCTGAAGTCAAGGCTCGTGGACTCGGTGAAGCAGATCGAGCAGGAGAATCAGCGGCTGACGCTCGCCGCGCAGAGGTTTCAGGAGCGGGATAAGATGATCTTCAACAAGGTTGTCGAGGCGTATACGAGCCACGACACGGCGAGGGCGAAGATATACGCGAACGAGCTGGCGGAGGTGCGGAAGATGCAGAGGATGATCTTCAGCGCCAAGCTGGCGCTGGAGCAGATCTCGCTTAGGATGAGGACGGTGACGGAGCTGGGGGACGTGGCGGCGACGCTGATGCCCGTGGTTAGCGTGCTCGGTGAGCTCAGGGGGGGGATTGCCTCGATCAACCCGGAGACGGAGAGGGGGCTCAGCGACATCGGGGAGCTCATAAACGGGATGTTCGTCGACTCGGGGGCGCTGACGGAGACGAGCATAAGCTTCGACTCTGTGTCGTCGGACTCTGCGAACATACTGAGCGAGGCGCAGGCGGTGACGGAGGCGAGGATGGGGGACACCTTCCCGGAGCTGCCGAAGGGGGAGATGGATCAGCTGTCGGGCGGCGAGGAAGACCGCAAGTAAGGGCTTATGTGCTGCTACTACACATAACGATTTTTTTCCGGGGGTCACCGCTTCCCGTAGGGCTTTGTGAGCCACTGTAGTATCTCGAGGGTGTAGCCCTCGGGGTCCTTGAGGAGCATGGTCTTCATGTGTAGGTAGTCTGCCTCCTTGGGGCCGAGCTCTATCTCGACGCCGGCCTCGGTGAGTTTGTGGTGCCAGGCGTCGATGTCGTCTGTGAACCAGCTGAGCATTACTGGTTTGTTCTCGGCGGTCTTTAGGTAGCCCTTGCTTGAGTCGACGATGCCGACGTGGATGTTGTCGGTGGCCTTGAAGACTCGGGCGAAGCCGACGTCTATGACCTTGGGGAATCCGAGGGTCTCGTTGTAGAAGCGTTCGGCGCGGTCGATGTCTCGGTAGTAGAAGAAGGTGATTGTGCCGTTTAGGGTTGGGTTCATGGTGGTTTGTTGGGTGTTTGGTGGATAAAAGCTGGCTCGTGTGGTCCGCGTTGGCGGTGGGGTTTGTCTGTCTCTTCGCGCGTGCACGTTGGGGGAGGGGGTGTAGTCGTCGTCGCCACGATTCCGGCTATTCTAGCCGTTTTGGTGGTTTGGGGCGCTTTTCTGGTTTCTCTGGCGGCGGGGGTGCGGCGGATGCCGGGCGTGCTCGGGGCCGGCGTGGGGTCACTGGTTCTTGTAGTGGGCGTCGTAGTAGGCGGTGAGGTCGTCGAGGACGGCCCTGCGGGTCTTCATGGATTCCAGGCCGGCCTTGAGGTGTGCCCTGCCCTCCTCGGTGAGGGTGTAGACGCGCCTGTCTGGGCCTGTCTCCTTCTCCTGCCACTCGCTGGTTAGGAGGCCGCGGTGCTCCATGCGGCGGAGGACGGTGTAGACGGCGCCCGGCTCGACCTTCTCGGGCTGGGCCAGTCCGCGCCTGTTTAGCTCCTCCATGAGCTGGTAGCCGTGCATGGGCTTCTCGTCGAGGAGGCGCAGGAAGATTATACCGACCCAGCCGCGCGGGGGGTGGTTGCGGTGCTGGTGCTCGCAGTGGTGCCCCTCGGCGTCCCCGCCGTGGTAACCGCACTCTCTGCCTTCGTGACCGTTCATAGTGATCAATGGTATAGGTAACAGTGTTACATATAAACGTGCTCAGTATGTTGGATCTGATCGGACGTCTAAAACCGGCGCGAGGGTCCTCAGGAAGCCGAGGGCGGCGTTTCTCGTTGCCTTGATTAGGGTCTCATTATCGTGGAAGGTGGCGAGATGGGTCTTCTTTTCGTTTCTAAGCCTCTGGATATGACCCCGGACTAGGGTTGAGGCGTATGCCCCCGACTCGTCTATGGCGACGAGTGTTGTCTCGAGTTTGGCGGGAAGGTGGTCGCTGGCATGTTTCAGCTCGTAGCCGACGCTCTCGTTGTTGGCGCCCGCGTTGAAGACGAAGACGCACGCATCGCTCCGCTCAATCCAGTATAGGCTCTTCCGGTTGAGATAGTCGTCCTCCTCCTCACCGTCCCTGATCCTTGGAGAGTCGAAATCCTCTACCAGATAGCACCTCTCCCACCCGAAGCCTATCATCCCCTGTTTTAGGTTTCGTAGTCGGGTTATAGATTCGTCTTGATATGAGCCGAGAATCAATAGCACTACCTTTGATCTCTCGCTTCCTTTAGCGGGGCTATGGACGACACTCTTCATCTATTTCTGATAGTTATTAGTAACGGTTAAATAGTTAGGACAAATATATTTGTCCTAGTGAGTGGGTTGGAGTTCCCCATCGAGCTGAAGGACGCCATCGAGGCGCTCGACAATCCCGTGCGGATGAGGATCGTGGAGTACCTGTATGATGGGCATGAGGCGACCTACACCGAGTTGCTGAAGATGCTCGGGGTCAGGAAGGGGGCGCTGACTTACCACCTGAAGATACTGACCAGGGCCGCGGTGATCTATACGTTGAGCCGCTTGGATGAGAGCTTCGGGGACATGCATAGGGCGTTCTACGTCATGAGCCCCTGGGGGGAGTCTGTCGTGGATGGGCTGATGTCTAGCTTCGACCTGTTGTTGAGGCCGGAGGAGGGAGGTGCGGCGGCTACGCCCCGGGTGGTCGTCGAGGCTCGCCGCGGGTGACACCTTGCGGGTGTTCTAATCTTTAGGATTAAATAAGCTACGCCCATCTTTCATCACGGGTTGATGGTATGTCGGGCTGGTGGCGTGGGCTGGGGCCGGGCGCGCAGCGGCTCGTTCAGGGCGCCGGGTTCCTGGCCGTCGTTGTCCTCCTCGTCGTCTTCGTCGACTCGGCTGTCCCCGGGGTGGGCAGGCTCACCCCTTCGCTATCCACAGATAAGGAGGTCTACTTCGTGGGGGAGACCATACGCGTCGAGGCCTCGTACGTCAACCCCTACTATTACCCCGTCTCGTTCTCGCCCCCGTCTGAGCTACCCGGCATCTCGGGGCTATACGAGGGTGAGGTGAGTTCAGCCAACTCGAGTGTGAATATCAGCTGGGTCGCGCGGAGCTTCCTGGTGGAGCCGGGGGCCTCGTTTACCGTGGTGAGGAGCGAGTTCACGGCGGCGAGGGCGGGGGACTTCGTCGTCGGTTGGATGAGCATGAGGAGGACGGTGCAGGTTCTCCCACCGGAGCCGTAGCAGGGTGTTCTATTCTCTGGTTTGATAAGCAGGAGTGTGAGATTATCCTGCATGTCGGGTCGGTCCTCAGTGTACGCGGCGGTCCTCGCCCTCTCGGTGGCGTTCGCGGGGTTCTCGGTCCTCAGCGTCTGGGCCCCTTCGGGTTATCCGCTCGGCGCGGAGTGGGATGGGGGGTTGATCCGGGAGGTGGTGTTCGACCCGGGGGAC
>JAUYEB010000318.1 GCA_030691555.1 Candidatus Bathyarchaeota archaeon | reverse complement strand
CTCGCGCTCCTCGATGGTGCAGTCGTGCTCGTCGAGGTCCTGGAGGGTGGCGAAGCGTTGGACGCGCTGTTTTACGAGGTCGCCGTAGGGCATGGGGTGGCGGATGACGACGACCCTCTTGCCCTTCTCCTTGAGGAGGTTGACGAGCCACCTGCTGGTGGGGCTCTTGCCGCTCCCCGTCCTGCTGGCGCAGACGCTGACCACGGGCTTCCTCGACCTGATCATCGTGTCCTTGGGGCCTAGGAGGGTGAAGGTGGCGCCCGCCGCCATGGCTCGGCTCCCCTCGTTCATCAGGTACTGGTGGCTCACGTCGCTGTAGCTGAAGAAGACCTCGTCGGCGTCGAGGTCCTTGATGAGCTTCTCCAGCTGGGGCTCGGGGTGGATGGGTATACCCTTCGGGTACCGCTTCCCCGCCAGCTCCGGCGGGTAGGTCCTCTTCTCGATGCCCGCGGAGGCGTCGAGGTCCGATATCTGGGCGGCGGTGAAGGCGACGACCTCGTAGGATGGGTTTTCCCGGAAGAAGGTGTTGAAGTTGTGGAAGTCGCGGCCCGCGGCGCCCATGATGATGGCTTTTCTGATCATAACGTTTGATAGAAGGTTAGGGGTCGATAAAAATCTGTCCATACTGGGACACGTTAGTGGGTTATTGTCTCATCTGGGACATCAGGCGAAGCCGAGGAGGGGGCCTAGTATCGCCACGCCTGCGAAGACCACGAGCCCCATGACCGCCATCGTCACGGTTAGGGTCTTGTAGGCGGTGCCGACCTCCATCTTCGTGAAGCCCGAGACGACCCAGAAGAAGCTGTCGTTGACGTGCATCAGTATCATGGCGCCTGCGCAGATGGTCATCGCCGCCATGACGGGGCTGATGCCGAGGGCGGGGAGGAGCGGCCCGACTATGGCGGTCGCGGTTGTCATCGTAACCGTTGTGCCGCCCTGAGCAGTCTTTAGCAGCGCTGCGATGACGAAGATGACGAGCAGCCCGGGGAGGTTGAGGCCGACCGCGAGGTTGCCGAGGAAGACGCCGACGCCCGTCCTCTGGAGGACGAGGGCGAGGACGCTGCCCGAGCCCACTATCATGAGGACGTTGGCCGACTTGGTGACGCCCTCGGAGATCATTTCGTTGATCTCCTTGATGCCCCTGTTGCGGGCGAGGAGGTAGACGGCGAGGACGACGCCGATGGGCAGGGCTATGACTGGGTTGCCGACGAAGTCGATGATAGAGGGCATGGCCGTGCCGAGTGCGCCCCTGAGGATGCTGCGCCCGATGATGAGGGCTGTTGGGATAATGATGATCGCCGAGACGGAGGCCATCCCCGGCAGCTTGCCGTACTGTGCACCTATCTCATCGAGGGTTTTCGCCCCTCGGGAGTCGACGTTGAGCTTGTTCCTCCTGCCGAGGTACTCCGCCGCCACGAGCCCGACCACGAGGGCGGGTATAGAGGCTGCGAAGCCGAGGATGAGGACCTTGCCGATGTCGGCCCCCAGAATGGTGACGGAGAGTAGCGGAGCAGAGGGGAAGAGCATGGCGTAGCTGACGAATGCCCCCGCGGAGAGGGTTAGGACGTAGACCATCATGTCCAGGCCGCCGCCCGCGGTGAGTGACTGGAGGAGCGGGCTGAGCATTATGAAGCTCGTGTCACTGCACTGGACGGGGTAGGCGACAATGTAGCCGATGGCCCCCATGGCGTAGTGGCTCCTCTCCTTGCCGAGCAGGCCGAGGACCGCCTTCGAGATGACGAAAACGGCCCCCGTCTGGAGCATTATCACCCCGATTATCAGGGCCGAGACGGTGATGATGGCGGTGTAGCCGAGGACCTTGCTGTAGCCCTCGACGACGAGGTCCCCCATGCCCTCGGGGGGGAGGCCGGAGGCGAGGCCCACGGCCAACGCCACGAAGAGGAGGACGAGGAACGGCTGAATCTTGAACTTCGACGTGAGTATGATGACGGCCGCGATTCCCGCGGCGAATACCAGGGTGGCTGCTAGTCCGTCCATCTCTGGACCTCCGAGCCGCACCCTATCATATTGATAAACTTCAATTTGACTCACTACAGTTACGATACTAAGGATTGATAAATATAATCACTAAGAAAATAAGGCGAAAGTGTTTATATAGATAATATAAGAAGACTATTTAGCCGTCGCCAGATGTTGTGGCCGAAGAAAATGAGGCGCATTAAATGGACAAGATCGACGAGCAGATTATAGCCCTGCTGAAGCGGGACGGGCGCATGGCCCTGGCCGACATCTCCCGCGAGGTGGGGCTGAGCAGCCCGACTATCAAGGACAGGGTGGGGAAGCTCGAGGCCGAGGGTGTCATCCTCGGGTACAGGCCCCTGCTCGACTACGCGAAGCTCGGCCTCGGGATGACCGCCTTCGTCGGGCTTACCCTCGACTTCCACACGTGCTGCCAGGGGGACGTCGACGCGGCGCTGAGCAAAATGCCCGAAGTCGTTGAGGGCCACTACACTGACGGGGAGTGGGACATGCTCATCAGGGTCCAGGCGAGGGACCCGGCGGGGCTCATGGCGTTCCTCCAGAGGCTCAACACCGTCCCCGGGATAACGAACAGCCGAACCATAATCAGCCTCGCTAACCCCATCAGGTCAGTCTGAGGCGGGGATGGGCCGCT
>JAUYEB010000202.1 GCA_030691555.1 Candidatus Bathyarchaeota archaeon | reverse complement strand
ATCGGACAGGATCGGTAAGGAGAAGGTCCTCGCCGGCGGGTACCTACTCTTCCTCGCCTCCACCGCCCTCATCTTCGTCGGGCCGAGGAGCCTCCTCCTGGCCTACGTCGTCGCGGCGGTCTACGGCCTCTACCAGGGGGTCGTGGAGACGGTGCAGAGGGCTATGGTGCCCAACTACGCCAAGGCGGGGCTTAGGGGGACGGCATACGGCATCTACTACCTCGTGGTGGGCGTGGCCTTCTTCGTCAGCAACGCCGCCGTGGGGTGGCTCTGGAACGGCTACGGCTCGTCGACAGCGGCCATATACAGCATAGCCACGGCGAGCGCCGCCGTCGTCTCCATGACCCTCTTCCTGAGGAACAGGAAGGCCTAGTCCCGGGGGAGGCTCAGCCACTTGAGGTCGGCCTCGGCGGCTATGTAGCCGAAGCCCGCCCAGCCCCCGGTGTCGAGTATCTCGTTGTATGTGTCGGTGGCCTTCTCCTCCTCGCCGTTGTAGAGGTGCCAGTTTGCGACGCCGTAGCCGACTGTGGCGACGGCGAGGGGCCCCTGCTTACGCGCCTCCTTCATGAGCGCCTCGGGCTTGACGAGCCCCTTGTACATGAGGAGGAGCCTGTGGTAGTGCTGGTTCTCTATTACATCCATCTCCTCGGTGATGGGGCCGAGGAGCTCCTCGGCGGCCTCGTCCATGTCGAGGAGGCGGAGCGTCATGTAGGCCCAGTGGGTTGTGGCGACGAGCTTGTCGTCTATCTCGCTCACGGCGAGGCACTCGCGGTAGCACTCGAGGGCGGACTCGTAGTCGCCTATCAGGTAGTAGGCGAGGCCGAGGTGGTACCAGACGTTGAAGTGGAGGCTGCTGACGGGGATGTTGCGCTCGTTGGGTATGCCGTCGGGCTCGACCTCGTCGGGCTTCCCCTCGATGAGCTCCGCGGCCCTCTCTAGGTCGTCTATGGCGTTGTCGTAGAGCCTGAGGGTGATGAATCGGTGTCCCCTGTGTCGGTACATGCGGGGGTCGTCGGGGTGCTTCGTTATCCCCTCGCTGAATATGGCGGCGGCCTCGCGTATGCGGCCGAGGTAGGCGGTGCGTCTCCCCAGCCAGATGGTGGCGTCGGCGTCGTCCGGGTCCTTCGTCCAGTCCCTGAGAGCCGCTTCGTAGAGGGCCTTCTGCTCCTCCACGACCTCGGGGCGGAGCGGCTGGGGGAAGAGGGGGTCGCCGAAGAGGCTGAAGGCCTCCGGCGCTTCGGGCAGCTTGGGCTTGGCCATCGCTTTTCACCGAGATGGTATTGAGGGTCCCCGCCGGGCTTAAAGCCTCTCCGAGGGCGACGGCCGGGTCATCGTCCCCGCGGGGCTACGGGGACAGCGCGTGGAGGAGGGCGACGTAGACGCGCGCCTGGGCGACGAGGGTGTCGACGTAGACGAGCTCGTTGGGGCCGTGCATGTGCTCGCCGTTTGGGCCGAAGCCTATGGTGGGGATGCCCGCACTCCGGTAGTGGGCGCCGTCTGTGCCCCCGGCCCACTCGACGAACAGTTCGGGCTCCTTGCCTAGGGCGGTCCTGATGGATGATTGTAGGGCCTTGCCGAGTGGGGTGTCGGGCTCGGTGTAGCTGGCGGGGGTATATGTCCACTTTCCCTCCGCGTCCTTGGGGGCGTCTATCTCCCAGCGCCAGTCGGGGTCGCCGCGTCCCGCCTCGTCGAGTGCCTGCGTGACCTCTGCTGCGACGGTGTCTGGTGTCTCCCCGGGGATGAGGCGGCGGTCGACGCCGATTGTGCACTCGTCGGGGACCTGGTTGCCGGCGGTTCCGGCCTGGATGGAGTTGACGCTTATGACGGGGGCGCCTATCCATGGGTGCCACTTGTCTATGGGCTTCTCGAGGGCGAGTACGCCCCTGCTCGCCTTGGCTATGGCGTTTATGCCCTCGTGGCGGGCGTAGGCGGTGTGGGTTGCGCGGCCCCTGAACCTTATCTTGAAGCTCCAGCCGCCGCGCTCGGCGACGCGTAGCTTGAGGTTGCTCTTCTCTCCGATGACGACGTGGTCGGGGCGGCGCAGGTTGCCCTTCGCCATCTCTTCGAGGAGTATCTTTGTGCCGCGGTTGGCGCCCTTCTCCTCGTCGGGGACGAGGTGGAGGCTGACGCCGAGGGGGAGGCGCTGCCTCTTTGCTATGCCGAGGACGTGTATCATGACGGCGCAGGCGGACTTCATGTCGCAGCTGCCCCTGCCGGTGAGGGTGTTGCCCGTGAGCTGGGGGTCGTAGGGGTCGGTCTCCCAGGCGTCGCGGCTGGCTATGGGGACGGTGTCGAGGTGGCCGTTGAAGGCGAGTAGGGTCTCCGCCTCGGGGTTGAGGGTCGCTGTGAGGACGGGGCGCTCGGCTGAGCCGTGTAGCCGTGTCTCGACGCCGAGGCCCTCGATCGTGTCGCGGGCGAGTAGGACGACGCGCTTCTCGTCCCCGGTGACGCTGGGGACGCGTATCAGTTGTTTTGAGAGTTCGACTATCTCGTCCCTGTCGATGAGGGTGAGCGCCTTGTCGGGGGAGGGCATGGTTGTTCGGGTAGTGTTTCCCCGGGGGCGTTTATAGGGTCTCGGGTTCGACGACTGTGGCTCCGGCGCCCTTGGCCCATGGTGTTATGAGGTCCTGGTGTTGGGCGTAGCGTTGGTCGAGTAGCCAGTAGTGGCACCAGTCGTCGCGGCTTCGTATGCCGCGGCCGAGTGCCTGGTTTGCGGCGCGGAAGGCGTCCATGGTGTACCACCTGTGGCCGAGGCCCATGGCGCGTCGGTCGTAGTAGGCTATCTGGGCGCGTACGAGGGGGTCGCCGTAGTTTGCGTAGGGGACGCCGACTAGGATTATGCCGCGGCACTGGTCGTCTGGGAAGTTGCTGCCCTCGGAGTTGCGGCCTCGGAAGACGCATGTGAGTACGGCGCCCTGCGGGGTCACGGCTGCGGCCTTGTATCGGTTTACGGTGTCCTGGTTCATGCGGGCGTCGCGCCCCTCCCTGAGTAGGGGTTTCCCGGCGATGTAGGGTCGCCCCCCGGTGACCTTTATGAGCCCGGCGTGGGTCCAGGCGTCGAGGCTCCGGTCCATGAGGTCGCGCTGGGGGAAGAAGATGAGGGCGCCGTTGGGGACACCGGGGAGGGCGGCGGCGACTGCCTCACCTATGCGGAGGAGCATCTCGGGGCTCCTGTCCCGGTAGGTGGTGGTGACGCTGGGGTCTATGGTCATCTTGATCCTGCCGCTGGTCTGGATGGCTGGGTAGCTGCGTAGCTCTGCGCCGCGTAGGCCGAGTACGTCGGCGAAGAGGCGGAGGGGGCTTATGGTGCCGGACATGATGAGGGTGCCGGCGGAGTCGTCGACGACTGGGCGGACGGCGAGGCTGGGGTCGAGGCATCGGTACTCTAGGAGGTTGGAGCCGCCGTGGCTGCGCTGGTAGACGGCTGCGTACCTCTCCTTCCTGCTCTCCATGAGGAGCTCTATGAATGTGAGGACGCCTCCGAGGCTGCTGACGGGGGGGTCGCCGGCCTTCTCCTTGCGGGCGCGTATGGCCTCGACGGCGGGGGCGTGGTGCTCGGTGAATGCGGTGAGGTCGCCGCCGAGGGCGTGGGCTATGTTGTCGTAGGCGTCTTC
>JAUYEB010000162.1 GCA_030691555.1 Candidatus Bathyarchaeota archaeon | reverse complement strand
AGGATAGGCGACTACCGCGCCATATACTCGATAGACAACCGAGAACAGCGAGTGATAGTACTATTCATCGGCCACAGAAGCGAGGTCTACGACGACTTCTCTAGACTGGTCTGAGAAGCGGTGGTGGGACCGCCCGGATTTGAACCGGGGATCACGCGGTCCCGAACCGCGTATCCTAGCCAAGCTAGACCACGATCCCAGCCGTAATACGCGGGGGGCGGCTATACTTAAAAACGATGCGGGGAGCCTACGCCTCGGTGACTGCATCACTCACCGTCATATTCAGCACCGTCTCCGCGATGTCAGCGCCGTACTCCGACGTCCTCATGATGCTCTCCACTATGAGCCTGAGCTGCGGGACGTCCTCGACGGGGGCTAGCTTCACGATCTTGTGGATGACCTCGGCCTCCATACCCCGGGTCTCCTCCGCCGCCTCCATCACCTTGTCCGCCTCGGCGTACTCCTCGTCGAACAGCGACTCCATCGACGCCTCGAAGACCCTTATGGCGGAGAGGCTGATCCTGTTTAGCTCCGCGAGTATCTCGTCGTTTATCGGCACGAGGTGGAGGGCGAGCCTGTTCTGGGCTATGTTCGTGGCGTGGTCCGCCATGCGCTCGACCGACTTCGTTATGAGGCGGTACCCGAGGCACTGCCGCGGCGTCCCTATGCCGCTCTCCTTCAGCACGTGGGCGTCCATCACCGCCACGTTTAGCAGCCTTATGACGTAGAAGCTGAACCGGTCGACCTCGTCGTCCATGCTGACCACCTCCTTGGCTATGCGCGGGTTGTCCGTGCTCAGGGTCTGGACGGCGTCCCTGTGCATCGAGGCGGCGATTATGGACATCCGCCGCAGGGCGTCCTTCACCGACAGCTCCGCGTAGCTGAGGAGCACCTGCAGTGTGAGCTCGTTGGGGAGGTCGCTGAGTATCTCGGTCCCCACTAGCTTCTTGCGGACGAAGTCCTTTATGGCGAAGCGGGCCTCGAGGTCTATCCTCTTCTCGGTGGAGCGTATCTGTATGATGTTGTAGCCGACGAGGTAGGAGGAGACTAGGCGGCGGACGACGCTCGACGGCTTGTCCCCCTGGTGGATGGTGATTATGACCTTCTTCACCCTGTCGGGCGACTCGATGCCCTTCGGCTGGATGCTGAGGCTCATGTCGTCGCGCTGGACTATGCTGACGACGCTGCTCCTCTTGAGCCCCATCTGGTCGATCCAGGCCTTGGGGAGGGAGATGATGTAGGTTGAGCCGCCGGTGACCTGTATCTTCCTGAGTTCCTCGGATGACTTCTCCCGCGACATATTGTAACCCTCAGTCCTCTATGATATGACTATATGGATGTTGCTCTTTACGTTGATCCCATTAGTATCTATAGATTCTATAGTATTCTCAGTCGGGTACAATACCATCGGGCGATCCCTTACAGGCTCCATATCAGCACTTTTAAGCCCCGGGCAACATGTGGAATCCGATAACATTGAAGTGCGATCTTGGGAAGATCAGGAGGCGCAGCGAGGACGTGCACGAGTACGTCTCCGCGCCCAGCAAGGCGAAGGAAGCCTTCGACAAGAGGCGCGCCGAGTACAAGCTCGACGCCACTGTGGTGAAGGAGCTCAAGAAGAGGGCGAAGGACTTCACTGTGGTCGCCTTCAGTGCCGAGTGGTGCCCCGACTGCATGAAGAACATCCCCGTCCTCGACATGCTCGCGGAGGCCGCGGGGGTCGAGGTCAGGGTCTTCGGCCACATGATGAGGGACGCGAAGAACAACACCAAGAAGTGGGCGGTGCCGCCGTGCCCCCCGGAGGTCGACGAGTTCGACGTCGTCAAGATACCCCTCATAGTGGTCATCAACAAGGAGGGGGAGAGGGTGGGGGAGATCGTAGAGAACCCGCCCCAGGGCGTGACGCTTGAGCAGGCGCTCCTAGACATCGTGAAGTAGCCCAATTTTTAACCCCGACCGAACATACTCAGAGCCGGTAAGCCATGAAGGAGGGAACGATTTACCGGAGCTTCACCGCACGCGACGGTAGAATGGTAACCCTGCGCGCCCCCAGGTGGGGCGACCTGGACGACATGCTCCTCTTCATCAACAGCCTCGTCGAGGAGAAGGCGATGATAATGATGAACGAGAAGCAGACCCGCGACGCCGAGATCGGCTGGATCAGCACCCTCCTCTCCAACGTCGAGAAGGACAAGATCGTCGCCGTGGTCGCGGAGGTCGACGGGAGGATGGTCGGCAGCTGCGAGATAGTCCCAAAGAAGGGTTACCTAGCCCATCTCGGGTCCCTCGGCATAAGCCTCCTAGACGGCTTCAGGGAGCAGGGCATAGGGCAGGAGATGATGCTCGAGGCCGAAAAGCAGGTCAGGCGCCTCGGCGTCGAGATCGTCGACCTCGAGGTCTTCGAGGCCAACGCACGCGCCATACACACCTACGAGAAGGTCGGCTACAAGATAACGGGCAGGATACCCGACGGCGTCAAGTACGAGGGCGCCTATATGGACGCCCTGATCATGACGAAGAGGATCGCCTAGTCAACAACCTTTTTATCCAGACTGAACGATAGTTGGCTGGGACTGGGATGGTCGTGTATCAGCTGGACTGGGTTTCAGCCTAGCCGAGGCCCCGCACTCCCTAGCCCCTAGAAAGCTTCTAAACCGGGCAGCCACGAGGGATAGCCCATACGCCGCGCCCGGCGGGAGGCACCGAGTTTGAGCACGGACAACAAGAACGGCAACATGGTAGTGACCCCGTGGGAGGTAAAGGGTGACATAGACTACGGCAAGCTCATCGAGCGCTTCGGCACCCAGCCCCTCACGGAGGAGCTAAAGGAGCGTATCGCCAAGCAGGCGGGCTTCATGCACATGCAGCTCCGCCGCGACGTATACTTCAGCCACAGGGACCTAGACTGGTGGCTGAACCAGCACGACGCGGGCCGCCCCGTCGGACTCTACACGGGCCGCGGCCCC
>JAUYEB010000077.1 GCA_030691555.1 Candidatus Bathyarchaeota archaeon | reverse complement strand
GATGCCCGCGAAGGTGACTGCGTACTCCTCGGCTATGTCCTCGCCGGCGTAGTAGAGACTGAGCTGGAGGAGCATCTTGGCGAACTCCTTGAGCTTTGGGCGGGTGTAGCTGATGGTGCCGTGTTTCTGGATGTGGTCTGCCGCCTTCTTGAGGCGGGGGTCGAGTATCTTGTACTTCCCCTCGCCGGGTTTGCCGCTCCACTCGACCATGGTGAGCGCCCTGCGGAGGAGCTCGCTCTGGTCGAGCGCCTCGTAGCTGATGCCGAAGAGCTTCTGCCACTGGTCGACGTCTGCGGTCGTGGTCGGCATCTTGAGGCTCATGCCGCCGAGGGCGAGGTACTTCTGCGCCTTGAGGTCGCTGATGACCCTCTTGGCGGTCTCCGCCTCTGCTGCGCGGCGCTCGTTGAATGCGAGTATGGCTAGGAGGCGCTTTATGACGGTCTTGTCCGACTTGATGTCGCCGAAGACGTGGCTGAAGGGGACGCCTATTCTTGTGAGGCCCCCTCCGGCTGCCATGCCGGCGACTAGGCCGGGGACCGTCGGGTCCTTGTGGCTGAACATGACGACCCTGGGGACGTCCCCCGTCTCAGCGGCGTATCGCTTTACGGCGTCGACGCTGTCCCATGGGAATGTCCAGCTACCCTGGTTGATGATGAGGGTCTCCGGCTTGGCCTCGGCGATGTGCCTGATGTGCTCCTGTACGAGCCGGGTGTTCCAAGCTATCTGGTCCATCTTAGGGTGCTTCTCGCCGCCCCTTACCACCTCGACCTTGGCCTTCTTGAGGGCGTCGACTAGGAGCTTCTCCTGGCTGATCATGTGGTCGATGTTGTCCTCTCGGACCCAGGGGCGGGCGTCGTTGGGGCTGAACACTCCTACTTTCATGGCTTCTCCCTCGGCAGACGCTCCTGTACTGGGGGGAGGGGCTTAAACTTCTTGTGGGGCTCGGTCTGGTACCAGTAGGCGGTGCTGCTGTAGTCGTCGCTGCGCTTGTTGGCGTGTCCGTGCTCGATCGTAACCTTGATGGATTTCTCGAAGTAGACGGGGTCAAGGATGTGGTAACGGTACCAAGTTATCTTGCCGTTCCAGTTCTTGTCCGAGCCGGGGAGGGGCAACCCGTGGTATGGGGCGCAGTACTCCTGCGTCGGGCACCAGCTCATCCCGTAGAAGTCCTCGGTACCCGTGCCGATGAGGCTCGGCATCTTCTCCCCGTCTATGAATATCATGTCGTCTCCCTCGCCGTACCAGTTGAAGCGCTGCGTGGGGCGGAGGTTGTGGACGTTCATGTTGCAGCCGACGTAGTGGCCCTTGCCCTCGGCCTCGAGGATGACGTAGTTCTCCTTCCCATCCTTGTTCTCGCCGCGGAAGAGCCAGGTTGGGTTGTCCCACTCGTCGCCGTCGTCGCCCTTTGTCGGGTTCTCGCGGTGCCACGTGGCGTGGAACCTGCCCAGTCCCTCCTGCAGGGTCTTGTGCTCCTCGTAGTCGACGTAGTAGTAGAACGCCTCGCAGTCCCATGACCCCTGGTTCTCGACGGTGATCTTGGCACCCTTGGAGTATGGCATCGGGAACCAGCAGTTGAAGCCCTTCCCGTCCTCGGGGCTCATCTGGAGTGGGGCCGAGACGTAGTTCTTGCTGATGGCGTGGCCGATGCCGAAGAAGTCGCCTATGGGGACCTCTACGCTGGGGTTCTCCTCGCCGTCCCAGTAGGCTCGGAGGACGAGCTTGCGAAGGAAGAACTCGTCGCGGGTCCGTATGGTGACCCAGATGTGCTTGACGACGCCCGCGCCCTCCATCTCCGCGAGGACCGCCGTCTCCCCCGCGGGGACTGCGAGGAAGTCCTTGTTCCCGCCGGTTCGGTCGTAGCTGCTGAAGCGCCTCCTCTTGGCGTCCCTCAGGACGGGTAGCCCCGAGAGGTCGCCGCCTAGGCCTGACAGACTCATGTTGATCGGGTTAGATTGGGGGTTTGAGGTGAAATAGCTTGCGCGTATGGGTGGGGAATGGGAGGTGGCGAGGCTCCGCTGCGCCATCATGGAGAGGGACTTCGCCGTCGTGCCCTTCGACGGTGAGTTGGCGGTGATGAGCGCGGAGCTGAGACACGGGCACGACTTCTCGCTGGCAGATGGGGCGATTGCCGCCACGGCCATCCGTGAAGACTGCCCCATAATCTCGGATGATCCTCACTTCAATGAGATCCAGGGCCTCAAAGTTCGTTGGATTGAGTGAAAACCGTCCATCGATCAGAGGAAGCACTTCTCGATCAGGGTCATCACCCGGCATACGCCCTCGCGGGATATGCGCCGGGTGAAGGTAAATCGCCTATCCCAAAGGGGCTGAGAAAAGGGAAGATTGGGGGTGGCGGTTATTGGTCTGGTTTATGGCTGTGGGAAGGCCTTGGCCGCCGGGACCACCCTGAAGCCCTGGGTGGGGGAGCCTACGACCTTCGGGGTGATGTCGACGACGACGCTAGAGGTTTGCCCCGCGTTTATGGTGACGCCACCCTGGACTATGGCTATGTTGAGTTTGCCGCTCGACACCGTCGCGGTGTAGTTCTGGCCGCCGACGGTGACCTTGCTCTCCTTGACCTCGAACCTTATCAGGTTGTATGTGCCGGGCTGGAGGGAGCCGCTGCCGAGGGTCTTCGTCGCGTTTATGGCGTCCCTGAGGTTGACCCACCCCTCGCTCTGGACGACGGTGGACCAGCCGGTCTCGTTACCCTCCCCCGCCCTGTGGACGCTTATGGCCGAGTAGAGGATGTAGACGTGTGTCGCGTTGCCCCAGTCCTTCGGCGGGTCCGTGACCTTGACCGCGAGCGTGCCCGAGGCGAACGTGTTGTACGAGTAGTACGCGGCGCCTATTATGACGACCAGTATCCCTATGCCCAGGATTAGCTTGGTTTGACTCATCGCCTATTCACGGTTGATTGTTCGTGGCGTGTGGGGTATAAGGGACACCCCGGAACGCCGGGGAACAGCCGTTTCAACGGGGCGAGTCGCCATCCAGAGGCATGATTCAGGTATATAGCTGGACGATTGTGCCGTCGGTGAGCCTCCTGTCGAGGCCGACCTTCTCGTTTGGGAACTTCGCAGCGGGGCCCCAGACGCGTGCGTACTTGAAGTTCCGGTAGAAGTCGTTGTGGATCGTCCGGGCGAGCTCCCCGACCGTTACGGGGCCCCGGTAGACCATGGGGGTCCTGGCTGGCTCCTTCCCCGGCTCCTTCGTGTAGACGCGTGTTATGTCCAGGAGCCTGAAGAGCCTCTCGCCGAGGGTCGCGGCGAGGTCTGGGGTGTGGTCGGCGGAGGCGACGACGACTTCGAGGGGCTCGGCGGCCATTCTGAGCTGCTCGATGGTGCGGGGGTCGGGTCTGAGGTCGGACTTGTTTGCGAGGACGAGGGTGGGGCGGTAGACGGCGTTGCCGAAGATGGCGTCCTCGACGGTCTCAAGGGTCGCCCTCCCCCTGACCCTTACGAGGGCCGACCTGATCTTGTACTCCCCGAGGAGGGCGATAACGTCCTCCGTTGAGCAGCCGGAGAGCTCCCCCTCCCAGAGGAACTGTATCTGGGTGCCCGCCCGCTTCTCGATCTCCACCTCCCCCTCCGGCTTCGCGATGAGGATGCGGCTGTTCGCCAGCTCCCGGGCGATCATGAGGAAGTTGCCTGCGGGGTCGTCACGGACGTCGACGACGATGATGATGCCGTCGGCGTTGCGCGCCATGCTGAGCTTCATGAAGCCGTCGGCGCGCCCCTCGCTGCTCCCCTCGACGAGGGCGGGGACCTCGACTAGCTGGAACTGGATGTCCCTGTAGGGGAGCATCCCGGGGACGGGTGTCTTTGTGCCGTATGGGTAGGGGGTTACCTCGACCTGGGCGTTGGTTACGGCGCGTAGGAGGCTGCTGCGCCCAACGTTCGTGGGGCCGACGACTGCGACCTGTGCGGCTCCTGCCTTGGGGACGAAGTACGTGGGAGCGCTGCCCGGCTTCGGCATCCGCTTCTTCTTCTCGATCTCCTCGCGGAGGGTGGCCATCTGCTTCTTGACCTGGCTGACCATCCGGTCCGTCCCCTTGTGCTTGGGGACGATGCTGAGGAACTCCCCCATGAGGCGGAGCCTCTCCTCCGGGTTGCGGGTCAGGGTGACCTCGTTCCACTTCTCCTTGGCCTGCGGCGGGAGGTTCGTCACCAAACCGGGTCACCCACCTAGACAGCGGGGAGAGAGCCTATTAAGAGCCCCCACAGCCGAGAAATTTAAGGATGTAAAGAAGTCCGAAGTACGCTACACCGAATAAAACTTGGCCTAATTGGCTCATCCCTTAATATTGGCCGCCTCGCACTCAAGTTACCTACGTACTCGGGGGTCCCTCTGTGTCTGATGCTGATGGGGTGTTCAAGGCTAAGGTTGTTCACCTTGTCCTCACCCACGACGCTGAGGAGGCACTAGGGTCCCTAGCCGAACACTACGGCGTTGACGTCCCGAGCCTCAGGGTGGGTCTCCCGAAGGGCAACGTCAACGTCTCGGGGTGCTACGTTGTCGAGAAGGAGACCATCTACGTGGCGAGCAGCGAAGGGTTGGCCGACCCGTTCCTGATCCTGCACGAGTTCTATCACCACCTCAGGTCGGTCAGCGGCAGGCACAGGGGGACCGAGAGGTACGCGGACAGGTTCGCCCGCGAGTATATCGATGGATACAAGGAACGCGCGCGTGAGCGACTCAGAGACTAGGACCCCGGTCGTAGAGTTGAACGCCCTCTTCGAGGTCGGGATTAATGGTGAAGAGGAAAAAGTGGTGGGCCGAGCAGGATTCGAACCTGCGACTCCCGCCATGTCAAGGCGATGTCATAACCACTAGACCACCGGCCCGACCAACACACCATACCTAGGACGGATCGTATAAAGATTACCGGAGCCCACCACCCCCATCTCCGCGTGGGTGCGCGCACTTTAAGTACAACTCGGGGGATGCCATTATGATATCCGTGGACCCCTCAGGCTACATGCGCTTCGCGTTCATGTACGGGAAGGAGAGGCCCACACGGAGGCTCGGGAAGCGGGTGGCCATAATCGGGGCGGGCCCCTCCGGGCTAGCAGCCGCGGGCTACCTCACCGGGAAGGGCTACGACGTCACCGTCTACGAGAGGCTCCCCCTGCCGGGGGGCATCATGGTCTTCGGCATCCCCGAGTCCCGCATACCTAGGGAACGGGTCCTCCGGGGGTGCAGGGAGCTCCAAGAGACCTTCGGCGTCGAGATCAAGACCTCCTGCAAGGTCACCGCCGACGGCGAGGGCATCCTCGGCGACGACCTCGCAAAGGAGACCGTCGACCTACAGAGGGTGGTCGACGAGTTCGACGCGACCATAATCGCCACGGGGACGTGGAAGTCTAGGAGCCTCCCCGCCGAGGGCTCCGGCCTCAAGGGCATCCACTCCGCCCTCGAATACCTCTTCAGGAGCAAGGCGCACGAGCTCGGCCTCGCGCCTAAGAGGGAGATGATCAAGCTCGGGAGGAGCGTCGCCGTCGTCGGCTCGGGGCTAGTCGCCGTGGACGCCGCCCAGGAGGCCGCGGGGGAGGGGCGTCGCATAAACCTAATATCGGTTGAGAACGGCCTCGACGCCCCCTCGGGCAGCTACGAGATTGACAAGCTCAAGCGGAGGGGGGTCACACACACCGAGAGGACCGTCATAAAACGCGTCCTCGGCAAGACAAAGGTGGAGGCCCTAGAGGTCATCAGCGTCAACGCCGACGTGAAGAACGGCGTCGTCCTCAGGATGGAGCAGATCCCCGGAACAGAGAGGGTCATCGAGGACGTCGACAGCATAATCGTGGGCATAGGCCAGATACCCACACCGCCATTCGGCAAGGACTACCGGGAGATAAAGACCCTCAGGTGGGGCGGGATAGAGGTCAACGACAGGTACGTGTCGCCCAAGAGCAGGGTATTCGCGACGGGCGACGTAACGACGGGCATAAGCAAGGTGGGCAGGGCGTACCAGACGGGCCTGAAGACGGCCTGCTGGGTGGACAGGCACCTACGGGGCACGGCATGAGGTGAGAGGATGGCGAGGGTGAAGATCGTGGACATGGAAAAGTGCATAGGGTGCGAGCTGTGCGAGAAGGTCTGCGAGTTCATCAACTCCAAGCCCAGGGCGAAGATGCTCCAGACCGGCGACGGCGTGCTCGTCCCCATAACCTGCCTGCACTGCACGACCCCGATCTGCGTGGATGTATGCCCCACCGGGGCGCTCCACAGGGACGCCGAGGGCCCCGTCCGCCTCACGAGGAACA
>JAUYEB010000017.1 GCA_030691555.1 Candidatus Bathyarchaeota archaeon | reverse complement strand
CCCCAGGCATAGGCCAGGGTGAGAGTGCTTCCACCGGGATTGGCAATGGCGATGGTAATCCGGTCGCCTTGAATAAGTTTACGGACTTCTTCAATAAACCGTTCATAGATTTCCTCAATGTTCAGGGTCGAGCTGATGATTCGCCCGATCTCCGCCATGACCGCATTCTCTTGCGCCAGCCTTCTCGCCTCCTCTTCGCTTTTTCGCGCTATTTCCTCTGCCTGCATGCGTTCTATATAAAGCTGGGCGTTGGCGACAGCACCCGCGATCTGGGAGGAAATACTCTCGGCTACCCTCACGTCCTGATCCGTATAAGCCTCCGGCTTGGTAGATCGTAAACTCATGATTCCTATAATCTGATCTTCCGAAATCAAGGGGACCATGATGATCGATCGAATTCCAGACTCAAAAGTGGGCAAAAGCCCTGGAAACCGGCCTACCACCTCCTCTATGTCCTTCGCATCCTTTGGTTGGATGAGCAGGCTCGACTTTGTGCGCATGCACTCTGCAGTAGCTGAACCAGCTAAGGGAACGTATTCCCCAACCCGGCGATTGGGGATGTCAATCCCTGCTACGTAACGCACGAAGCTGGCATCTTTTTGGGGACTGTTGAGGTTGATCATAAGCCGGTCGAAGGGGAGGAGTTTCGCCACCGCCTTGGTGAAGCGCTCAAAGACCACGTCAATGTTTGGTGCTGAGCCGACGATGCGGCCAATTTCCGCCACGAGCGCATTCTCCTGCGCCAATCGCTTAGCCTCTTCCTCACTCCTTCGTAGAGCCTCCTCCACCCGCTTGCGCTCAGTGATGTCACGCAAAAATACAAACATCCGGTCAATTTCCTTCCTGTAATTAACACTGACCTCAACGTCAACAATTCTGCTATCTTTACACCTTTGACGCGTTTCAAAACGGTCCCCACCCGTCTCCCTTATTTTCTGGATGCGTTGCGCAGTTTCTTCTGGTTTTTCTATAGCTTCAATATCTGATATTCTCATTTTCAGCAGTTCGTCACGGCTATAACCTATCAAACGACAATAGGCATCATTTACATCCAAAAAGTTCCCTTGAATATCTGCAATCCAAAAACCGTCCATCGCAGTACTAATAATAGTTTGATATTCTTTTTCGGCCCGCTTGCGCTCCGCTTCTATTTTTTCCATTTTAGCAACCTGTTGGCGCATTGTTGCCAATTCATGAATGAACTGCTCTTTTGTCATATTTTCATCTTTCATGTTATTTATCTCCTAAAATAGACCATAACTTATCCTTACTCAAAATCACTGAATCATCCCACTCCCTTAAAAAAACCCCGTATCTCGGCCATCAAGAAATGGGGTTTTATTTTCTCCGGGCCCT
>JAUYEB010000316.1 GCA_030691555.1 Candidatus Bathyarchaeota archaeon | reverse complement strand
CATCCACGAGCAGGTGGACAGGTTCCTCAGCTACAGCTACACGGACTTCTTCTACGAGAACTACCTCGACCTCGGGGAGCAGCTCCACGGCATCGTGCCGGGGAACTTCGAGAAGAAGTTCTTCTACGGTAACAGCGGCGCGGAGGCCAACGAGGCGGCACTCAAGCTCGCCCGCTGGCACTCTAAGCGCCAGTACATCCTCGCCTACATAAGCAGCTTCCACGGCAGGACGATGGGGGCCGTCAGCCTGACGGCTTCGAAGCCGGCGCAGCGCCGCTACTTCGCGCCCCTCGTACCCGGCGTCGAGCACATCTTCTACCCCTACTGCTACAGGTGCCCGTTCCACCTGGAGTGCCCCAGCTGCGACTACTACTGCATCGACTACATCGAGGAGTACCTGTTCAGCAAGTTTGTGCCACCGGAGGAGGTGGCGATGCTCATCGCCGAGGCCGTCCAGGGCGAGGGCGGATACGTCGTGCCGCCGCAGGGCTACTTCAAGAAGCTCAAGAAGCTGCTCGACAAGTACGGCATACTCTTCGCGGTCGACGAGGTGCAGTCGGGCATGGGCAGGACGGGGAAGTGGTTCGCCATTGAGCACTTCGGCGTCACCCCCGACATCGTCACCATCGCCAAGGCCGTCGCAGCGGGCCTCCCGCTGGGCGTCATGGCCTCGAGGGCCGACATCCAGGACTGGACGCCGGGCAGCCACGCCTCCACATTCGGCGCGAACCCAGTCGCCTGCGCGGCCGCGAACGCCGTCATAAAGGCGATGAAGGAGGAGAAGATGCTGGAGAACGCCACGAAGCAGGGCGCACACATCATGAAGAGGCTCGCCGAGATGAAGGAGAGCCACCCGATGGTCGGCGACGTACGCGGCCTCGGCCTCATGTGCGGGCTTGAGCTGGTGAAGGACAAGAGGAGCAAGGTCCCCGCGTCCCAGGAGACGGAGGACGTGATGATGGACTGCTTCAGGAAGGGCATCGCCCTCGTGAACTGTGGCAAGAGCGTCATACGCCTGATGCCCCCGCTCGTCATCACGCAGGACCTAGTGGATAAGAGCCTAGACGTCCTCGACGCGAGCATCTCGGCGGTTGAGAAGGCCCGGAAATAGCCGGGTCAACTTACGCCACCATAGATAACGAAAAAAAATTCTTTCTACTTCTTGAGGACCGTGATCCTCGTGAACTGGGTGCTCGTCACCTGCATGAGGCCGTCGAAGGGCTCGCGTATGTTGCAGTTCTCCAGCCTTATGCGGGCGCCGGCTGTGAGGCCCTCGACGGCCTTGCCGTGCTCCCTCCAGAGGCTTATCCTCGCCTCACCCGAGCCGTCGTCCACGCGGAAGCTGACCACGTTCGTGGGCCCCCTCATCGTGTTGACCTCCCTGCTCACGGGGTCGTCGAGGAGCTGCCCCTCGACGGTGACGTTCTTCTGCCCCTCCTGGAGGTTCTTGATCTGTGTGACGCGTTCGGCGGCGTCTATCTTCTCGACGGTGACGCCGTCGGGGTTGACCTTCATGGTGCCGAGGCGGCCCACGTTGAGGTCGATCGTGTTCCCGAAGCCGGCGCGGGTGTAGCCGTTCTCCACGGCGACCACCGTGCCCACCGGCATGTCGCCGAGGGCGTTGACGTCGTCGTCCCAGAGGCTGAGTCTGACGATGCCCGTCTCGTCTTCGAGGACGACGGAGGCGACGCGCCCCTTCGTGCCGTCCTTCTTCGTGAACTCCCGCGGCTCGTTGACGCTGAGGACCCTGCCGGCGACGCTGACGCTGCGCATGCCGTCCCTTAGCTCGCCGATCTTCGTCCACTGGCTGAGGGGCTCGCGTGGGAGGACGCCCTCCTCTAGGACCTCGACCTCGCTGCTCCTGTTTAGGTGGACCTCGAAGCCGCCGCCCTGGCGCACCTTGGAGTTTGCGCCTATGATGCGTACGCGGGTGCCGTCGCCCCACTTGGCGGCCTCGTCGACCTTGTCGTCCCAGAGGACCGCCGTGATCTGCCTGCCCCCCTCCTCGAGGTTGAGGCGGGCGACCTTGCCGTCCGTGCCGTCCTTCCGCTTGAAGGTGGTGGGCGGCGACCTGCCCATGATGACGCCCTCGACGTTGACTGCGCCGGTGGCGCTGATCTGCGCGGGCGTCTTGAAGAACGAGTCCATCTGGGGGAACTCGGCGTCGACGGCGTCTAGGGGCTCCATGTAGACTGTGCCCCGGTTCCCGACGTTTACCTCGACCTCGCCCGTGCCCTGCCTCTCACGGCTGTAGCCGTGGAGGACGCGTATGATCTTGCCCCGGCTGACCTTGCTCGCCACTATGTGGTCGGCCTTGTCGTCCCAGAAGACGACGGCGACTATCCCGGTGGCGTCGCCGATGAGCATCCTGAGGACCTTGCCCTGCCGCCCGTCGGCGCGCTGGAAGGTCCGAGGGGGCAGGAAGACATGTAATACTCGCCCCGTGAGGCTCACGTCGTTCAGACCCGAGGTGAGGGCGCCTATCTTGAGCTTCGCCTCTATGCGCTCACCCGCGCCGTCCATCCCGAGGTTGGATGCCACTAGGTGGGCCGCGGCCTCGTCGGTCAGCAGCCCCGCCGCCTTCGCCTTCTCCTCCTGGATCAGCCGCTCGACGGCCTCCCTCGTCAGGGTCGGCTTGAGGGCGAGAATGCGCTTGATAACGTCCTCTGTGGACGACATGGGTGCTTCGCCCTACCATGAGAGGCTGGGCTATAAAACGGGTGCGCTCACTTCTTCTTCTCCTCGGGCCTCACGAAGACGTAGAGGAACCCGAGGCCGAGCGCCAGCATGGCGAGGACCCAGGAGAGGGTCCCCAGTAGCCCGTAGAAGGCTGTAGCGTCCATATCGCCCATTAATCGCGTACGAGGGTATATAGGCTTAGTCTTCCTCCGCCCTGATCTGGGCCCGCCACTCGTCCGTGAGGAGCCGGTGCGCCTCGTCGTCCTCCTCCACCCTGTCGTAGCTGCCCAGTGCCTCCGCCAGCCTCTGGCCGAGTAGGTGGTAGCAGAGCCCCGTCTCACCGTCGACGACGCGGAAGTAGAAGTCGTCGCAGCCGCAGTAGCCGGCCCTGGGGTAGACCTGGTACTCGCCCCCCTGGCCGACGACGACCCAGACGACGCGCCCCGAGGGGTGGAACGTGTACCTCTTCACACGCCGCTCCTGGACGAGCCTCCACGCCCTGTCGAATCGCTCCCCGAAGGTGCTCCTGAGCCTCTCCCAGTTCGTGCGGCTGAGCTGCCTCTCGCTCCGGGCCTCATCGAGGACCCTCTCCAGTATGAGCCGCTCCTCCATCACCAAGGGGGTTCAATATATCCTGTGCGCCCCCCTTTTTTCACGGTTGCGGAGGGGAACCGGTTTAAATCCGGCGGAAGAAGGGGTTTCAGGGAGCCCTTGATCCGCATACTCACCCCCTGGCCCGCGCTGCTGGCGGACATAGGCGAGAGGGTGCTCATAGTCGCGGACCTCCACATAGGGCTGGAGTACGAGCTGGCCAAGGCGGGGGTGAACATCCCCTA